>QMKX01000021.1 GCA_003643835.1 Campylobacterota bacterium | reverse complement strand
TCACTCCTGCCTCGTCTCTCGCAAAGCACGAACGAGACATCTATAGTAGCAACTCGCTTGCTACCGTGAGTTAGGAATTGACACAGATTTTACATCTGTATCAAGGAGCACGAACGAGACATCCAACGAAACATCTATCTTGAAAAACATATTCCCACACACCGTAGATAGATTTATATATTTTAGATATAATCACAAAATACCATATGAGGATAATATCGTGAAAGTTTTTTTGTTGTGCCTATCGTTGTCGAGTGTGTTGCTTGCAAAGGTCAATGCCGTGGTAACTATTTTGCCAGAGCAAATATTTGTGCAAGCAATTGGAGGAGACAAAGTCAGTGTATCGCTGATGGTCAAGCCCGGCAACTCACCACACACTTATGAGCCCAAACCATCGCAGATGAGAGATATAGCAGTAGCAGATATATATTTTGCTTTGGGTGTTGAGTTTGAAAATGTATGGCTCGATAAGTTCAAAAGCCAAAATAAAAAGATGAAAGTAGTAGATATATCAAAAGATATCAAAAGATTGCCAATACAACAGCATCACCACGACTACCACAAACACACCACCAAGCTAGATACCCATATATGGACAAGCCCACAAAATGTGAAAACTATCATCAAAAATATCTACGATGAGTTAGTAGCCATAGACCCAACAAATAGGAGTTATTATGAGGCAAACTATCACTCCTACTCAAAAAAGATTGAAAAGACAGACAAGCAGATAAAAGATATACTCAAAAAGATACCAAAAAACAGCCGTTTTATCGTATTTCATCCTGCGTGGGGATATTTCGCAAAGCAATACAGCTTGATACAAGTGCCCATAGAGGTAGAGGGCAAAAATCCTAAACCAAAAGCAGTGCTAAACTTGATAAAAGAAGCCAAAAAACAAAAAACCAAAGCTATATTTACAGCTCCAGAGTTCTCAGCAAAGATAGCTGCACAAATAGCAAAACAGTTAGATATACCAGTGATACCTATAAGCCCATTAAATCCAAAATGGTCGCAAAATCTTATCAAGTTTGCTACAGCTATAGCAGTGTCAAATTAGATGTCTGTCATAGATATAAGAGGTTTGTCCTTTGCTTATGACGAACAACTTGTATTAGAAAATATAAATCTAACCGTCAAGCAGCAGGATTTTCTCGCTATCATCGGTCCAAATGGTGGTGGAAAATCAACTTTGCTTCAAACTATATTAGGTATGCACGAGATAAAAAAAGGCAATATAAAAATATTTGGTCAAGATATTTCAAAAAATTTGGCTAAGATAGGTTATGTTCCACAAAATACAAATATCAACACCAATTTTCCTATCAAAGTAATAGAGGTAGTTTTGATGGGACATATACAAGAGTATGAAAAAAATCCTACAGATAAAAACTGGCTAAAAAGATATTTTCATATAGGTTATGACAAAGATGAAATATCTTGTGCGAAAAGAGCTTTGAGACAAGTAGGTATGGAGAGGTTTGCTTATCAAAAAATAGGCACACTTTCAGGAGGACAGCGACAGCGAGTTATGATAGCAAGAGCTTTATGCTCTATGCCGTCTGTCTTGCTTTTGGACGAACCAACAGCAAGTATAGATACAGACGGACAAAAACAGATATATGAACTACTAAAAAAACTCAACAAGACTATAACTATAATCGTAGTAAGCCACGATATATCGGTCATAGTGGGTTATGCTTCAAAAGTAGCACACATAAACAAAACATTGAACTACCACGATATATCACAAGCGGCACGACCCAATATAGATGGCGAGCATTTTTGTGAAGTTGAGATGCTACAGCTTCTAAGCTCAAAGCACCAAAAGGGGTGCGAGTGTTAGAGATTTTGTCATTTGAGTTTATGCAAAATGCTATCGTAGCTGGGCTTTTAGTAAGCATAGCAAGCGGTATTATAGGCTCTCTTATAGTGGTGAATCGTATGGTATTTTTAGCAGGTGGCATCGCACATACATCGTATGGTGGTATAGGGTTAGCGGTGTATTTTGGGTTGCCTATATTTTTGGGTGCATCGCTTTTTGCTGTGGGTGCGGCTATTTTGATGGCTGCGGTCACTTTAAATCAAAGAGACAAAACAGATACTTTCATAGGTCTTATTTGGGCAGTAGGTATGGCGGTAGGTATAGTGTTTGTAGATATGACTCCTGGATACAATGTTGATCTTATGAGTTATCTTTTTGGTTCTATTTTGGCTGTAAGCAACGCAGATATATGGTATATGTCGGCACTTTTAGTAGTTATAGTAGCGATAGTGACTATATTTTATCGACAAATACTTGCCGTGTCATATGATAGTGAGTATGCGAAGCTACGAGGAGTTGATGTCCGGTTTTTTTATACACTTATATTGGTTATGTCAGCCTTGACAGTGGTCATCGCTATCAAAATAGTGGGATTGATATTGGTTATCGCACTACTGACTATACCTGTATATATTGGAGAAAAACTCTCCAGCTCTTTGGCTACTATGATGGCCATGTCTGGCATATTGTCTACTATTTTTACTTTTCTAGGACTTTTTTTGTCTTATAGTTATGATATTACAAGTGGCGCTAGTATTATATTAGTCAGTGCTTTGTCTCTTTTGTTGTTTTTGGTTTTAAACAATACTATGCGTAAAATTTTTAATACCGTCAAAAAGATAAAAAAATAGTCAGATTTATAAACTTTAGACACCTTTAAAAACCTATATGCTCATAGTTATAGGTAAAAGCAAGCAAAAATCTCCATGATTATTTTAGATACTTTTTCTCATATTTGGCAGGCTTGTATTGAATTTGTGGTTGTTATTTTTTGTATTTTTTGTATTTTTTTTGCTTTTTTTGCTTTTGCTTTTCCAAGTTAATAATTTAAAAAACGACAAAATTTAGGTTTTTGTTGGAGTTTTTGGGCTTTTAAAGAAAATTATGGTAAAATATGTAAATTTTTTCAAAGGATATTGAATGAAAACTAAATTATTGATTTATCTGTTGTTGCTACCAACTCTTTTTTTAGGGATTTTTACAGGTTGTGAGATAGGCAATGTCAAGACCGCACTTGTAGTAGATGGTAGAGTAGCAAAAGGCCCTATTCGTTCCGCTAATGTTGAGATATTTAGAGTTGATACAAACGAAAGCTTAGGCACCGCTATTACCGATAAAGATGGATATTATGAGATAAATACTGGCATATTTTATGAAGGTCTGGTCAAAGGAGTTTCAACAAATGGAGAGTATATCGGTGAATTAGATGCCTTAAATAAAGTGGTAGGATCAAACTTCATTTTAGAGGCAGTATCTCCTTTAGATGCGAAAGATAATCACACATTGAATATCACACCATTTACGACAATCTCTCATAATATGGCTACAGATAATGGCAAAATTGCTCCGAGTGCAGAGAATATAAACAAAACAAATGTAGATTTAGCTTCACTTCTCACTGGAGTAGATTTTGATTTAGCTACAACTACACCAAATATCATAAGCGATCCAAATGATAATGATTTGTCAAGCGAAGAGGAGATTGAGTATGGCATACTTTTAGCACAGTTTGAAAATATAGCAGACAAAGATGTGACAAAAGTGGCTCCTACGATACTCGATTATTTTAACAATATCAACCCAGAGACAGAAGAGATAGAAGATGTATTTGCAGACAAACTCGTAAAAGCGATAGAAGATGTTGGTTTGGTTGCTGCTGTTGATCCTGCTGATATAAAAAAAGCAAAAGACAACATAAACACGCACAGAGTTAAGCCGATTTTAGAAGAGCCAACCTCTACAATATTTGGCAACATAAATGTGCCACTTGTGCATAACTTCAAAAGCACAGGAGGCAATATAACATCTTGTAGAATCTCTCCAGATATTAAAGCTGAGTTTAATCTAAAATTAGAAGATGATTGTTCAATCACTGGTACACCAAATAAAATAGGAAGACAAGTATTTGAGATAATACCAACCGATGTCTTGACAGATGGCCCACCAATAATAGTTGAGATACAGATAAATGGCACACCACAAGCCCCACCTTTGAGTTATGGCGATACGACAGTTGAAGTAAGCAAAGGAGATCCAAACTTTACAAATACTACTTTAACTGGCGGTATAGGAAGTGGAGCTACCACATATAAAGCTATCAATCCTACTACTTTGGGTGTAGCTATGGTTGATACTAATACTGGTGAAATAACAGTAGGCACCCAAATAGGCAATATCACAATAGTCGCAACAAAAGCAGGCGATGCTACTTATGATAGAAGTGAAGCTACTTATCAACTCGTGGTATCAATAGGCGGACCAAGTCTCATAAACGATGGCAATATCACTGGCGAATATGATAGTGCGACTAGCCCAGCAGTTTGGACTCCGAGAAATGTTGGCAACACAGTCGGTGTCAGCTATGCAATATCTGGCGATACTTTACCTATAGGACTTGGCTTTGATCCAGCTACAGGTTCAATCACAGGTATTCCAAAGGAGATCACCGCAGCAGGTGGGCGAAACTATGTAGTTGAAGCAACAGACAGCAAAGGCAAGAAAGACAGCGTGAAGCTCAATATAACCATAGACAAAGCTACACAAACAAGCTATAAGTTTCCAACTACCAATACAGTCAAACCGCTCGTAGATGGCGGTTTCAAACAAGAACCAACAGGCAATGTGACAGGACCAGTAACATACCAGATAGTCAATAAAGATCCAGGCGGTATGGACGCTACTATTGACCCAAATACAGGGCAAGTAAGCTTTGGCACAGTTGAAGGCACTTTGATAATAGAAGCATCGGTGCCAACTGATAAAAATAATAAACAAGCTATAGCTACATATACATTAACTATAGGTAGTTCAAGCCCCGATATTGCAAGCACCCCTGATGTGACATTTACATATGATGAAGCAATATCGCCAAACTGGGAAGTGAACAATACAGGCGGAGCTATAACATCGTGTCTTTATAGTCCAGAAGTATCACCTAAAGTGCTACAAAATGGATTGCAATATAATGACAACTGTGATATATTTGGCACTCCTACATCTGCAAATGTAGCAGGCACAAAATATACAGTCCAAGCTACTGGTACTACTACAAGCACAACCGCATTTACAGTATATGTGCAAAAAGCAAACCAATCTGCTATGATATTTCCTATACCAGTTGTAGATGCCAATAAAAGTGATAGCCCATATACTCAATCACCCACAGGTGGAGCAAGTAGTATAAACCCTACATATGCTATAACATACAGCGAAAATCCAAATATCGCTACAGTAAATCCAACTACAGGAGCTGTGTCGTTTTTGAACAATGGTGCAGGAGATATAACAATCACAGCAACCAAACCAGCAAACGCCAACTATAACTCACAAGATGCCAACTATACCATAAAAGTATCTGGTTCGCTTATCGATATAAGTAGCCCAGCAGACATAAAAGGTGAGAAACTCGCCGACATAGCTGTATGGAGCCCAACGATTGATAAAGGTTTGCCTACATCTTTTAGTATAGATAAAAATATCAAAACTAATTTAGGTTTGGATTTTGATACATCTACTGGCAAAATAAGCGGCATACCAACTGCATTGACAAGTATATTTGGAGACGAATACACTATCACAGCGACAGATGGTTCAAATGCTGATAGTGTCTCAATGAGAGTTTTCATAACAAATGCTTCACAACAAAATTTTGTATTTGGATCAGATAAAAGTATAACAGAAAATGACTTTAGTTATAGAGTTGAAGCCACAGGAGGCAGCACAGCAGGAACCATAAGGTATAATAGCACAAACAAAGCAGTTGCTACGGTTGCAACTGATGGTTCTATCAGTCCTGTAGCACCAGGAGTCACTACAATCGTAGCTACAAGACCAGGCGATGCTACATACAAGCCAGTACAAGCACAATATATATTGACAGTGTTGGCAATACCACCAGTGATAACAACAAGCGCAGATATCGTAGCAGAACTTGGCAAACCAATTGTTCCACCATACAAAGTAGTCAACACAGGTGGGCAAATAACCAGCTGTAGCATATCGCCAGTTGTCCCTACAGATCCAGATATCACAACTTATGGTGTATCGTTTGATACTAAAACTTGTGAAATATCTGGCACTCCTACAACATATTTGTTTCCACCGAAAAAATTTATTATAGAAACAAAAAACAGCAAAGGAGATATAGCTACTGCCGAAATAGAGGTGTCGTTTAGCAAAGAAAAACAAACTCCGCTTGATATAGGCAACGATTTGACTTTGGAAGAAGGTTTTCCTACTTGGGTACAACGAGTTGATAGCGGAGGAAGCGGTAGCGGTGCCATAACTTGTATCAGCACAGATGAGTTTGTAGCCAAATTCGCTCCAAATACTTGTAATATATCTTATGTAGGAACTGGAAACACTACGATACGAGTCACTAAAGCTGGTGGGACAAAATATGACGATGAGACAGCTTCGAGAGTTCTCACAGTGA
The DNA here is from genome assembly GCA_003643835.1 of Campylobacterota bacterium. Classification (GTDB taxonomy): domain Bacteria; phylum Campylobacterota; class Campylobacteria; order Campylobacterales; family Arcobacteraceae; genus B24-G6. The sequence continues at coordinate 22,371 of QMKX01000021.1, read as the reverse complement.
AAAGAAAAGCACCAGCCATAACAGCAAAACCAACCATAGTATCAACATATGAAGATGACACACCTGTAAATTGGAGCGTCATCTCAACAGGTGGTGATGTAGAAAGATATGATATATCTGCAAATATCAAGACAGAGCTTGGACTCGATTTTAATACAACCACAGGTGCAATCACAGGAACCCCAAACAATGTAAACATAGATAGTGGAGGTAAAAATTATACTGTCACAGCCTATAACCACACAGGCAATAGTGCTGTAAATGTTTTAGTTACAATAGATAGAGCCGAACAAAACATCACCTTGACACCAAACGCAAATAACGAAAATGTAAATATAGGCGATCCAACTATCACTAAGACAGTTTCAGGTGCCAAAGATAGTCCAACTATCACATACACAAGTAGTAAACCTGCTGTAGCATCTGTAGATGTCAATACCGGTGTTGTCACTATAGGAGCAACAACTGGCTTGACAAAGATTACAGCTAGTATAGCACAAACTCCAAAATACAAAGCAAATAGCATAAGCTATGATATATCTGTAGGAGATAAAGCAGTTGATTTGCATACAACTCAAACTGACCTAAATATGGCTATTGGCGTGCCACTCAAACCTGACTGGGAACCAGTTATCACATCAAGTAGTGGTGCTATAACTACTTGTAGTATATATCCTCCAATATCTCAATATGGCTTGACTCTTACACAAGGTTGTAAAATACAAGCAAAAGCAGGACCTACAAGATCTTTGCCTAAAACAGAATTTGAAATAACAGCCGGCAATGCAAAAGGTGCAAGTGATACAGGAACATTTTTTATAACTATAGCAGCAGCTGTAGATACTATAAACTTCGTAAGCACCAATAGAACTGCAAGCGTAGATGATAAACTCTTTAAATATGTAGTAGATGACAAAGGAAAAGGAAGTGGTCAAATAACATATAAATCATCTGATACAAGCATAGCAAGAGCATATGACGATGGATATGTGATATTTACAGGAAAAATTGGCGATGTGAATATCACTGCAACTAAAGCCGCCGATACACAATACACAGGTGCAAGCGATTATTATACATTGAGCGTGATAAAAGCTCTAAAAATGACAGCACCGGCAACTATAGTATCAACTTATGCCAACCCAACACCAATAAATTGGACAATCACAAAAAATATCAGCGTGCATCATTTTGAAATATCTCCAGATATAAAATCACAAACAGGTCTTGATTTTGATATAAATACAGGTGCTATCACAGGAACTACCAACAATGTAAATATAGATAAAGGCGGTGAAAACTACACGGTGACTGCTTTTGATAAATCAAACAATAGCATAGGTGTGGCAAATGTGCATGTGACTATAGATAGAGCAGAGCAAAATATCGTTTGGAGCCCAGACAATGGCAATATAGAAACAACGGTGGCTAGTCCAAATATTGTCAAGCCAGCTGTAGGTGTCAAAGGTGGAGTAACTTTGGTTTATACAAGTAGTGTGGCAACGGCGGCATCTGTAAACAATAGCGGAACTGTAGATATCCTCACCGAAGGAACTACAAATATAAAAGCAGATGCCAATCAAACAGCTTTTTATAAATCGGCAAGTATAAACTACGATATATCTGTAGGAGCTCAAGCAGTTAGACTCGCTATAGTTCAACCAGACCTAAATATAACTTATGGTGAGCCCAATCCTACTTGGCAAGCAAATAGTGTAGGAGGAGCTATCACAACTTGTAGCATAAACCCAGATACATTGTCTTCTTATGGCTTGACTTTGACAAGCGGTTGTAGAATAAAAGCAATAAATGCATCGGTTGGGGCTACAAAAGTTTTGCCTAAGACTTTGTTTAGAATAGAAGCAGGAAACTCTGCTGCCTTTACAGCCGGAGCACATTTTTATATAACTATAAATAAAGCAAAAGATACAATAGATTTTTATGATACATTTAGGACTGTTAATATAGGAGACACTGCTTTCACATACGAACCAGAAATAGATGGCGAAGGTAGTGGCAAAATCACATTTGATTCAAGTGACAAAACAGTCGCAACCGTGTCAAATAGTGGTCTCGTGACTATAGGCGCAAATACAGGTAGCACAACTATCACTGCTACAAAAGCAGGTGATGAGAACTACGAAGGGGCGAGCGATTCGTATATTTTATATGTAGAAAACAAAAATATAACCATGTCAGCACCGCCAGCTATCAATATGTATTATAAAGGCACAGCCCCAGCAAATTGGAATGTAACATTAAATGGTGGCACATCGAGTGATTTCACTATATCGTCAAATATCGCAAGCGATATTGGACTTAGTTTTAATACAACTACAGGAGCAATCACAGGACTTCCAGACAAAGCAAATATTGAGAGCGGCGGTAAGGTATATACGATAACTGCTCTTGATAGTCCAGGCGGCAAACCTTTAGATAAAGTAGATGTGAAAGTCTCAATATACAAAGCAAATCAAACAGGATTTGCATATGGTTCAAACATACAAAAATCTATGGCCGATATTAAATACAAAGCATCAGCTGCAACTGGAGGTCAAGGTGGAGATGTAACATATAGCGGAACCAATGATTATGGCAGAGTAAATAGAAATGATGGAGAAGTGACATTTATAAAACCCGGCAAGATGACCATAAGAGCTCATAAAAAAGGAAATAGCGACTACTATGAGACTACAGATAGCTATGTTTTAACCATAAAAAACGAAGATATAGATATTTTATATGACCAAATCACTCCTTTGCATAAAGCTGTTTTGACAACACAAGCGCAAACAAAACAAGATTTGTTGATAAAATGGAGCACAAATATCACAGTAAATGGCGCCAAAAAAATCAGAATAAAAAGTACCGATGGTAAATACGAAAGGGAGTTTGCTATTGATGATACAGACGATGTTGCTACAGCTGCCGATATAGCAAATATCAAACTATCTACAGATGAACACTTAAGCTATGGCAAGACATATATAGTGGAGATAGACAAAGGAGCATTTAAAAATAGCACAAGCACACCATCTACAGATATAGCAGGTAGAGGTTTGTGGGAGTTTGAAGTTGCTGCTAATATTGGTCCATGTGCTATGGATTGTGTAGATAACTTGTCAAATGGTGATGACCCGATACACGATGCAAACGCAAGTGTAGGTGTGCCTAACACAAATGTATGGACACCTGCAAGCGATGAAGGGGATTATGTTGCGATGACACCACTGCCAGATGGTCTAACAATGGATAAAAACACTGGAAAAATAAGTGGAACTCCAACAAAAGCAGACCCAGATGGCACTGTATATGAGATAGCAGTCAAAGGTGCAAATGTAGACAAAACAGAGTTCGTGACGATAACTATAAACAAACAAGACCAAGACCCAATAGAGTGGCCTGCTGGTCCGCATGAAACTATAGTTTCAAAATCAAATTATGTTTTGAACTTCACACAAGGACCAAAACAATCAGGAGCAACATCAGTTTGTAGCTCAAGCGACAATACAAATGCACCTGCAGTAGCGACACCAAATGGCTGTAATGTGCAGTTAAAAAATGTTGGTGTATATACAATAACAGCCACAAGACCAGGAGACAATGCTTATAACGATACATCAAGTAGCTTTATTTTAAATATAAACAAAGCAGACCAAGATGGATTTACTTTCAATGAAAAGCATATCACAAAACAATTTACAACAGGAACACACCAAGAGCAAGCCAGCGGAGGAAGTGGAACAGGAGCTATATCATACGCAGGAAACAACAATGCAGTTGCAACGATAAATAGTGGTGATGGAACAGCTACATTTGTAGATAAAGGCAATGTCACAATCACAGCTACAAAAGCAGGCGATGCTAACTTCAATGCAACTTCATTGAATTATTTGTTAACTATCATCAAAAAAACAGATCAAACAGCTTTCACATATAATAGTGCTGCAGTAACATTGCCCGCAGGAACTACAAAATATCAAGCACCTCTCGCAACTGGTGGAACTTCAAAACATCCTGTGGTATATACTGGTGTAAATCTAAATGGAGCCTCAATAGATCCTACTACAGGTGAAGTGACAGGTCTAATAGATGGCACACTTGCTACAATAACAGCCACACAACCAGCAGATGACAACTTCAATGAAGCTTCAATAAGTTATGATTTGGTAGTAAAAAAACCTTCGCCTACGAAAAAAGAACAAGTCGGCTTTGTGTTTGATACAGGTCCAGAAGAAAAAGCCCGTAGTTTAAATAGTTATACAAAAGCATCTGCTACTGGTGGTAGCACATCAGAACCTATAATATACACAGGTTCTACAGCAGGTGTCGGTATAGTGCACCCTGATACAGGAGTAGTGACATTTGAAGGTATTGGCACTATGGTTGTTACAGCTACAAGACCTGGCAATGCTGAATACAATGACGCATCTTTGAGTTATACTTTAAGTATAACATCGCCAAGTCAACCAAAAGCTATCATAAATAGTTCGGCTCCTACAAATGCTGACACGGGAGTATCAGCAATAGACGATATCACAATAACATGGAACAAAGATGTAAGCTTCACACCAACAAAAAGCGATGATACTGGAAAAGTTGAAGTTATTGATATAGGCAATAAACTAGGAACTAAAACTTACAATAAAGCTACTACAGAAATAGAAAGTGGCACCGGAGTAGATGTAAAACTTAAATTAAATGGCGATCATTTAGCTTATGGACATGAGTATTATATAAAAATATACGCAGATTCTTTTCAAGATACAACCGGCATAAAAAATGTGCAACAAGGTAGAGATAATACATGGAAATTTACAGTGCAAAATAGCCCAGGAGGCATCGGTCTTTGTGGATGCAATAATGCTGATAACTGTTATTGGAAGTAAATGACACATAACATATGTGCGGGACAATCTGGTCTCGCATATGATTATTAGATAAAATAAAGGGCACCTCTAAAAACCTCTATGCTCGTAGCTTTTGAATGCTTTTGCTCATATTTAGACTCTGGATTGAAGGACTAACGGGTTAATTCAAAATCTAGAGTTTAAATATAAGTAAAAGCCCGCAAGGGAAGGGGAACTAAAAGGATATTTCACCAAAAATTTTTAGAAGTTATTTAGATAGCTTTTAAAAATTGTTAGGCAAAAATATCTTATTTTATTTCCCACTTCTATGAGCTATAGAGGTTTTTAGAGGTGCCCTAAAGCCAAACGGTTTACCCTAATAAGTTTAGGGCTCTTAAAATTTTGTAGTCTATGCCAGAACCCCAAGCTTGTGTTTGGGTCTATGATATTGAAGTAGCTATATATATTGATATGTTTTGAGTTTATGGTTTATCAAATATTTAGTCCAAAATAAAAAAGCGATAGTAATTCGCAAAGCAAAATAGCAGTGCAGATTGAGTGAAACCCAAACTTTCTGTGAAATTCCACTGATATGTAGTCTGCTGTTCTTAAGATAATATATATTTTTGTTCGCTTCACCTTTTGTCTTGAGTATCAACAAAATCATTTTAAAGCGGAAAAAATAGGAGTTTTAGAGGTGTTTCAATTTTTTAAAAATCATAAATCCATAAATAACAAAAATATGCCGTTTATTTAAAGTAGTTTAAGTTAATTGTAGTATAATTTCGCAGTATATTAGTATGAGTGTTCGTATTGATATCAATTATCAAAAGGAGAGAGTATGGCATTATCAAGAAGAGATTTTTTGAAAAGTTCAGCAGCAGCGTCAGCAGCAGCATCTATGGGTATGGCAGTGCCATCGTCGATGAGTGCAGCAGCTACAACTGCTACAAAAGATTGGCGATGGGACAAGGCGGCATGTAGGTTTTGTGGAACTGGCTGTGGTATCATGATGGCTACCAAAGGCGAAGGAGCAAATCGTAAAGTAGTTGCGGTCAAAGGGGACCCGGCAGCACCTGTAAATAGAGGGCTTAACTGTATCAAAGGTTATTTCAATGCAAAAATTATGTATGGAGCAGATAGACTTACCAAGCCACTTCTTAGAGTGGGAGCAGATGGCAAATTTGACAAAAAAGGAAAATTTGCTGAAGTATCTTGGAAAAGAGCATTTGACGAGATGGAGTTTCATGCAAAAAAAGCATTCAATGAAAAAGGTCCTGAAAGTGTAGCAGTATTTGCAAGCGGTCAATACACAGTTATGGAAGGTTATGCCGCACAAAAGATGATGAAAGCAGGATTTAGATCAAACGCAATAGACCCAAATGCTAGACACTGTATGGCTTCGGCTGTCGTCGGGTTTTATCAAACATTTGGTATAGATGAACCAAGTGGTTGTTATGATGATATAGAACTAACAGATACAATCATATCTTGGGGCGCAAATATGGCAGAGATGCATCCAATACTTTGGTCAAGAGTAACAGATAGAAAACTGAGCGACCCAAAGAAAGTAAAAGTTGTTAATATGTCTACATATAGACACAGAACTTCTGATCTTGCTGATATGGAGATAATTTTTTCTCCAAATACTGACTTGGCTATGTGGAACTATATAGCAAGAGAGATTGTATACAATCACCCAAAAGCGATTGATTGGAATTTTGTGAAAAAACACATAGTTTTTGCAGCAGCAGCTCCAAATATTGGTTATGGCATGAGAAAGAAAAATGAAAAATCTATAAAAGAGGGTAAGTATACATCTGCTGAATTGGAAATCATGGCAAAAGAACATGAAACTATAGTATCGCAAAAAGAAGCTCCAGCATTGGCACCTTATGGATACAAAGCAGGCGACAAGATGATACATGACCAACCTGGTTTGAAGCACTGGCTTATAGAGTTTGAAGAGTATAAAAAATCTTTAGCTCCTTATACACTTGATTATGTAGCAAAAATCTCAAAAGGCGACCCAGATGAGAGCTTGAAAAGTTTCAAAAAGAAGCTTAAGGTTTTGGCAGCATTATATATCAAGAAAAATAGAAAAGTAGTATCTTTTTGGACTATGGGTATGAATCAGCACACTCGTGGAACTTGGGTAAATACACTTTCATATAATGTTCACTTTTTGCTCAACAAGCAAGCAAAACCGGGAAATGGAGCATTTTCATTGACAGGTCAGCCAAGTGCTTGTGGAACAGCGAGAGAGGTCGGGACATTTACACATAGACTACCAGCAGATATGATGATAAAAAACCCAAAACACAGAGAAATTTGTGAAAAAGCTTGGAAGCTACCAGCTGGGACATTGAATGGTCAGCAAGGTCAGCATATCATGAAAATTCACAGAGATATAGAAGATGGTCATGTCAAATTTGCATGGGTAAATGTATGTAATCCATACATGGATACAGCTTCAGCATCACACTGGATAAAAGCAGCAAGAGAGATGGACAATTTTATCGTGACATCAGATGGTTATCCGGGTATTAGCGCAAAAGTATCAGACCTTATTTTACCAACTGCGATGATATATGAAAAATGGGGAGCTTACGGCAACGCCGAGCGACGAACACAACACTGGAGACAACAGGTTCTACCAGTAGGTGACTCTATGAGTGATACTTGGCAATGGATCGAGTTCTCAAAAAGATTTACAATCAAAGATTTGTGGATGAAAGATGTCAAAGTAGGTTGGGGCAAAAAAGACCTTAAAGGTATAACAGCAGATGCAGTTAAACAAGCAGGTTATACACCTGAAACTACTATGTATGAAGTGCTTTTTGCAAATGATAGAGCAAAATCATATAAAAAAGATATGAATGACCCTATACAAAAAGGTTATGACGACACAGAATGTTTGGGCGATGAAAGAGGCGTCATAGGATCAGATGGTCAAGAGTGGAAAGGTTATGGTTTCTTTATACATAAATATCTTTTTGAAGAGTATGCAGACTTTGGACGAGGCCACGCACATGACTTAGCACCATTTGATGTATATCATAAAGTTCGAGGCCTCAAGTGGCCTGTTGTTGATGGTAAAGAGACTCAATGGAGATTCAATGCCAAATACGATCCTTATGCAAAAAAAGCCAAATCTGGTGATTTTGCGTTTTATGGACCGTTTTTGAAAAAACGTCCTCAAGGTGATTTAAATGGTATCAAAAAAGATCTAAAATTAAGTTATGCAGATAAGCCAGGAGCACATCACCTTAAAAATAAAGCAAAAATATTTGCACGCCCATATATGGATCCGCCAGAGATGCCAGATAGCAAATACCCAGTTTGGTTGAGCACTGGTAGAGTTCTCGAGCACTGGCATAGTGGCACCATGACTATGAGAGTGCCTGAACTTTATAGAGCTGTGCCTGAAGCATTGTGTTATATGCACCCAGAAGATGCTAAAAAATATGGTGTCAAACAAGGCGTTTTGGCATGGGTCGAAAGCCGTAGAGGAAAGGTTAAAGCACGAGTAGAAACAAGAGGTAGAAACAGACCTTCAAGAGGACTTGTGTTTGTTCCGTGGTTTGATGAAAAAGTATTTATAAACAAAGTATGTCTCGATGCAACTTGTCCATTGTCAAAACAAACAGATTACAAAAAATGTGCTGTGAAAATATATAAAGCCTAAGGAGATAAGTATGAGAAAAATAGAAGAAATAGTTTTAGGTCTGTTGATTGTTGGGTTTGTATTTGTTGGTTGCGAGAATAAAAAACAACCAGAAGTAGATGAAAATACAACAAGTGAGACTAATACTACAGCAGAAGCAGTAGCTGAAGATGTTGCCATTGGTTCAGTATCTGAAGAGTCTCTTGGTTTGAGAAAAACTGACCTATATAGCGAACAAGACACAACAAGCGATGTAGCAAAATATGGTAAAGAAGTAGCAGGAACATCAAAAACCATAGATAGAGCATTTCAAGATGCTCCACCTATGATATCACACGATGTAGAAGGTATGCTACCTATAAAAATAGGTAGCAATATGTGTTTGGATTGTCATATGCCAGAGGTGGCAGAGGCGGTCAAAGCTACACCAGTTCCTTTATCTCATTTAACTGACTTTAGACCAAAAACTGGTATAGCAAAAGATGGACGAATTACAAAAAATGGTAAAGCAATAGACAATACTTCAAGTGCAAATATGAAGTATGTAACAGCAAAAAAACATAAAACAAAACTCACAGGAGCTAGATATAACTGTAGCCAATGCCATGCACCACAATCACAAGGTGGTAATGTGCCAGAAAATAATTTTCAAGCAGACTTCCAAAGTGAAGATGGGGCTTCAAGATCATCTATGACCAATGAAAAGCTTATGGACGGTATAGACACACTCAAATAATTTAGTTTATAAAATAAAAAAGGGGGATTGCAACCCCTTTTTTTCAAGCTATTTCATATAAGTTCAAACTATCGAGAATATAGTTTGCATTTATATAAAGGAGTTAATATGACTGAAAGAAGAGAGTTTATTTTGAACTCAATCAAAACAGCTGGTTTAGTATCATTAGCTGGTTTGACATGGAGTGCTTATGTAGATGAAGTAACAGCAAAAACCTTAATCCTAAGGCCACCAGGAGCTTTGAGCGAGCCTGATTTTTTATCTACTTGTATAAAGTGTGGTATGTGTGTAGAAGCATGTGCAAACCGCGATACAAAACCAAAAAATGCCGAACCTACTTTGTTGTTGGCAAAAACAGGCTCAAATAGACCAATAGGTACACCATATTTTATGCCACGAGATGAGCCTTGTTATATGTGTCCTGAGATTCCTTGTGTGCCTGTTTGTCCAACTGGAGCACTAGATGAAAACATAGTATCAACCAAAAATAAACTTGATATAAATAAAGCTAAAATGGGTCTGGCTATTGTAGATAAACAAAATTGTATAGCATATTGGGGTATCCAGTGCGATGCTTGTTATAGAGCTTGTCCTTTACTTGACAAAGCTATCACTATAGAATATAGTCAAAATAAAAGAACAGGCAAGCACTCATATCTAAAACCTATAGTCCATGCTAATCATTGCACTGGTTGTGGTTTGTGCGAGTTGGCATGCGTTACTGAAAAACCAGCGATATTTGTCTTGCCTCTTGCTATAGCATTGGGGAAAGTAGGAGACCATTATATCAAAGGGTGGGATAAAGAAGATGAAAAAAGAGTCAAAAATGCAAAAGCAAGACTAAACAAAACAGATATAAATAAAAAAAGCGCTATAGATAATTTAAATGATGCAGGAGACTTATACTGATGAACAATTTTATAAAACAAACAAAATACCTGATATTGAGACGAATCACACAATTTGCTGTGATATTTTTGTATTTTGCTGGCAATATCTGGGGTTGGCAAATACTCACGGGAAACTTAAGTTCATCGCAACTACTAACTATAGTTCCACTGAGCGACCCATTTGCTGTAATGCAGATGTTTTTTGCTGGAGCAGCTATATCAATAGATGTGATAATAGGTGCTTTGATTGTAACATCTGTATATGCAATAATAGGCGGGAGAGTATTTTGTAGTTGGGTGTGTCCTATCAATCCTATCACTGACCTTGCAAATTATCTAAGAAGAAAATTTGAGTTTAATAAAATAACAAAACGACAACCATCTACAAGAAATATAAGATTTTGGGTGTTGGGTTTGAGTTTTGTTTTGTCATTTTTTCTTTTGGTGCCTGCATTTGAGTTTATATCACCAATATCTATGGTCCATAGGGGTATAATATTTGGTCTTGGTTTTACTTGGGCTGTGGTATTGGTGATATTTTTCTTTGATATGTTTGTGCTGAAGAATGGCTGGTGCGGACATATATGCCCTTTGGGCGCATTTTATGGCATAGTAGGTAAATTTAGTCTAATACGAGTTTTTCATGATGTTGAGAAGTGCACTGAGTGTATGAAGTGCAAAGAGGTTTGTCCTGAAGTTCAAGTGCTTCCAATGATAGCAAAGAATACAGGGCAAGTGAGCGATAGTGCATGCACCAATTGTGGTAGATGTCTTGATGTGTGCGAAGAGGAGGGGGCTTTAAGCTTCTCTATTTTAGGCAAAAATAGTTGAATAGACGAGAGCTATTTAGTCAAATTGGCTCAAATTTTAAATCTACAAAAGAGTTTAAACCTACAATTAGGCCTCCGTATTTTAAAACTGAAAATGATTTTGAAAAGTGTTTGTTGTGTATAGATAAACCTTGTGTGATATCTTGTGAAGAGGATATAATACTCATACAAGATGAAAAACCAACAATAAGCTTCAAGCAAGGTGGTTGCACTTATTGTGATGAATGTGCAAAAGCTTGCCTTAAAGATATCTTAAGAGTTGAACATAAAAGAAATATTGATATCGCAGTTAAGATAGATATGATAAAATGTATCAGTTGGCAAAATATAATGTGTTTTAGCTGTAAAGACCCTTGTTCTTATGATGCAGTTATTTTTGATGGATTGTTTAAGCCAATTATAAACGAAAGTTTGTGCACAAGTTGTGGGTTTTGTATCAAAGCGTGCCCTACATTTGCTATTGAACTTTCTATTCAAAACATATAAAAGGAGAAAAATTATGATAAAAAAAGTTTTATTTTTAACAATATTGATAGTAGTGCCATTGGCGGCAAACAGTGTTAAACCAACAAACAAAATAATGCTAAGCGGGGGCGTGACAGATATGGTAAATGACCAAGACAATCTATATGTATCTACAGCAAATGGCAAGGTTGATATAGTTCATATAAAAAACAAAAAACTCAAAAAAACTATCAAACTCAAAAAAATAAAAGATTTTGTAGGAGAGCCAATAGACCCAAAAATTTATAGTATAGATGTTATAAAAGACAATATACTTTTAGTATCGCAAGAAGAAAAAGGATACAGCAAGATATACCAATACAGCAACAATAAACTAAATACAATCATATCGAAAGATAAAAAAATGTTTATATTAAGAGCAAAATATATCACCAAGCATACAATTTTGTTTGCTACAATTGGCAACGAACTATTTTTATACAACATAAAAACAAATAAACTTTTATGGAAAAATCATATCTCATATTCAAAATTTTCTTACTTTAAGTTGAGCGAAGACAAAAAAACAGTAGCAATAAGCGATGAGAGCGGCGACATAAAATTGCACAATATAAAAGATGGCAGACTCTTGAAAAAATTTACAAAAAATAATCTTGATAATGTGTTTCAGATAGATTTTAAAAACGACACGATAATCACTGCTGGACAAGATATGAAATCGTTTGTCATTGATACAGTTATGAAAGATACCAGCTATGAAAAAAAAGCAGAATTTTTAGTATATAGTTGTGCTTTAAGTGGCGATGGCAAGTATGGTGCTTTTTCAAAATATCAAAACAATGATGTGATAGTATTTGATATAAACAATAAAGCAAATATAGCAAGACTAACACATAGCAATATGAATATAACAAAGATTTTGTTTTTGAACAATGATGAGATTTTTGTATCAAGTGAAGCAAAACAATTGAATTATTATAAACTAAAATGATAAATATAGCTGAATACATAGATAGAGGTGGACTGATAGTATATATACTATTGGTGCTAAATATAGTAGGTTTTGCTATAATATTGTGGAAAGTGTTTATTTTTTCCAAAGTTAAATATGACACTATATCTAAAGATGTATTAGATGATATTCATAACAACAGTGAAATAGTTAAGCTAACAACAATAAAAAGTAGCATATATAAACAGATGCAAAGTCTCGAAGTTGGTATAAATACTATCAAAACTATAGCTTCAATAGCACCACTTCTTGGCCTACTTGGCACGGTAGTTGGTGTGCTTGGTTCGTTTGACAATATAACAATGTCAGGGTTAGATGACCCAACTGTATTTAGCGATGGCATATCTGTAGCACTCATAACAACAGTAGCAGGTATGATAGTGGCAATTCCACACTATGTAGCATATAACTATTTTATAGGGTTTTTAGACAAAATACAAAACAATATAGAATCAAAAGTATTATCAAGTTTATGACAAAAAGAGAAACGATAAGCCCTGATTTGACACCACTTATTGATGTGCTTTTTATACTTTTGATATTTTTTTTAGTGACAACTGTGTTCAAAAAAGAACAACTTGCCTTAAAGTTAAATTTACCAAAATCGTCAGCCAAAATGATAGAGATAGAAAAGCAAGATATCACTATAGAACTTTCACAAAACAAAGTAGCGATATTTGGCAAAACTGTTCCAATAGAACAAATAGAAACCAAACTAAAAAGTATAAAAGACAAACAGCTTGAAATAATATTGAAAATAGACGAGAGCACAAACTACAAAAGAGTTGTCAAAGTTTTAGATGGTTTAAAAAACAACGACCTAAATAATATAAATTTAGTGACAAATAAAAGATGAAAATAGTTGTAGCAATCACAGGTGCTAGTGGAAGTAAATTGGGTTTTAAGTTTATAGAGTTTGTCGCAAAACAACACAAAGTTTTTGTGGTGATATCTAAAAGCGCTTTAAATACAATAAGCTATGAGCACAATAAATCTTTGCCAAATAGTGAAAATATCACATATTATGATGATAATATGCTTGAAGCTTGTATATCTTCTGGGTCATTTAAAGCTGATTGTATGGCTGTGCTTCCTTGTAGTATGAATAGTATGGCTAAGTTTACAATAGGCCTCGCCGATACACTAATACCAAGAGTTTTTTCTGTCATGCTAAAAGAAAATAGAAATATCTTGATAGCTCCAAGAGAGATGCCATACAATCAAATACAGCTTAAAAATATGTTAAAATTATCAAAGCTTGGTATAATCGTAGCTCCACCAGTTATGGGGTATTATAGCAAACAATCAACTATAAATGATATGGAAAATTTTCTTGTAGGAAGGTGGTGCGATATGTTAAATATAGAAAATAGTTTATATAAAAGATGGCACGAAAATGACACCAATAAGCTTCAATCATAGGTTTTTATATGTATTATGATGGGTATTTTGATATTTTAACTAACGGCACTTTTAAATATAACAATACAAAAAAATCAAACTAATTTTTGTTCAAATCTTTTATTTGAGCACAAGTTTTTTGTCTACAAAAAGACTCTATAGTGACAATTTTATGAAATACTTGATTTTGTGAGATAGTTTAAATTTATTTAGATAAAATATCAGTTCATACTCAATCATAATTAGAAGTTTTTATAGTAAAAGGTGTAACTATAAAGAGTTGGTAGCGATAAAATGCTACCTATTGATATGAAAGAAAACAAAAGGATATTGATATGAAAGTGAGAGCTTCAGTGAAAAAAATGTGTTCAAAATGCAAAATCATAAAACGAAAAGGCGTAGTTAGAGTGATTTGCGAGACTAAAAAACATAAACAAAGACAAGGATAATAGATGGCAAGAATAGCGGGAACAGATATCCCAAATAAAAAAAGAGTTGAGTTTGCTTTGACCTATATTTTTGGTATAGGGTTGCATAGTTCTAGATTGATACTCCAAGCAACAGGTATAGACCTAAACAAAAGAGCAAGCGAGCTTACAGGCGAAGAAACAGCTTTGATACGAAATGAAATAGAGAAAAACTACACAGTTGAAGGCGACTTGAGAAAACAAACTGCCATGAATATAAAGACACTTATGGATTTGGGTTCTTATAGAGGTTTGCGGCATAGGGCAGGTTTGCCTTGTCGTGGACAAAAAACAAAAACAAATGCCAGAACAAAAAAAGGCAAAAAAAAGACAGTCGGCGCAGCTGCTAAATAAGGACAAATATGGCAAAAAGAAAAATAACAAAGAAAAAATCAGTTAAAAAGAATATAGCCGATGGTATCGTTCATATAGCTGCTACATTTAATAACACCATGGTCACGGTAACTGACAATAGTGGCAACACAATCGCATGGAGCAGTGCAGGAAACTTAAATTTTCGCGGTAGCAAAAAATCAACACCATTTGCTGCTACAGCGGCTGTTGAAGATGCCATGAACAAAGCAAAAGAACACGGCATTAGAAATGTCGGTATCAAAATACAAGGACCAGGTTCCGGTAGAGATACTGCTGTCAAAGCCGTGGGCGCAATAGAAGGCATAAATGTAAAGTGGTTTAAAGATGTAACTTCAATGCCACACAATGGTTGTAGACCACCAAAACGAAGAAGAGTATAAGGAATATATATGGCAAGATGGACAGGACCAGTAGAGAGGTTAGAGAGAAGATTAAATGCTGATTTGGGCTTAAAAGGCGAAAGAAGACTTGGCGGTAAAAGCGCTTTAGAAAAAAGACCTTATGCACCAGGACAGCATGGACAAAAAAGAGCAAAACTTTCGGAGTATGGATTGCAACTTCAAGAAAAGCAAAAGGCAAAGTTTATGTATGGTATTTCTGAAAAACAGTTTAGAGGATATTTCAAAGAAGCAGCGAGAAAAGATGGCAACACAGGTGAAAACTTGATATCACTTATAGAGACAAGACTTGACAATATTGTATATAGAATGGGTTTCGCTACAACTAGGGCAAATGCTAGACAACTCACATCGCACGGATTGGTGCAAGTAGACGGCAAAAAAGTTAATATACCATCATTTCAAGTAAAAATAGGGCAAACTATTGAGATAAAAGAAAAACACAAATCAAACACTCAAGTAGTCCGTGCTTTAGAGCTTACAAATCAAACCGGCATAGTTGATTGGGTAGAGGTTGATATCGTAAAAGTATCAGGAAAACTATCAAGGGTGCCACAAAGAGAAGAGATAAAGATACCAGTAGAAGAGAGACTAATAGTAGAGCTATACTCAAAATAAAAGGAAACATAATGAGCAAAAATAGATACTCACTTATGACCGCAGAACATGTGGAAGTAGAAGAGTTAGATACAAATAAAGCTAAGATATCTGTGTATCCATTTGAAACAGGACATGCGATAACATTGGCACACCCTCTTAGGCGACTACTTATGAGTAGTTCGGTCGGTTTTGCACCAATTGCTGTGAAGATAGAAAATATAGCACATGAATTTGATTCACTAAAAGGTATGGTAGAAGATGCTGCCTTATTTATACTTAACCTGAAAGCACTTAGATTTAAAATCAAAGATGAAACTTGCGATGAGATAACAGTGGATTATAACTTCAATAAAGCTATGTCAATAATAGGCGATGATTTAAATACAAACGATATAGAGATAGTCAATGGCGATATGCCACTCGCAACGATAAATGATAAATGCGACCTAAACTTCACATTGATTATTCAAAAAGGTATAGCATATACTCCAAGTGAAGATACAAGAGATATGACATCAGAAGAGTTTATACCTCTCGATGCTTTTTTCACACCTGTGCAAAATGTGGTATATGATATACAAAAAGTTTTAGTAGATGACAATCCAAATTTTGAGAAGATAATTTTCACCATAAAAACAGACGGACAAATAACACCTATAGATGCTATGAAAAAGGCAGTAAACACTATGAATCAACAGATGTCTGTTTTCAATAAAATTTTTCATCTTGACAAGATCACATCTACTCAAAATAGCAACGGAGTAGAAATAGACACAAAGGTTTTTATGCAAAACATAAGTGAGCTTGAATTAAGTGCAAGAAGCTACAACTCGCTAAAAAGAGCGGGATTGAAGTATGTAGGACAAATAGTGCTCATGAGCGAAGTTGAAGTTGAAAATATCAATAATCTTGGCAAAAAATCACTCGAAGAGTTGTCAGACAAGATGAAAGATATAGGTTATCCTATCGATGAAACATTGGACGAACTAATAGCAGCAACTTTAAAAAAATATATCAATGAAACGATACATAAAAAAGGATAAATATGAGACATAAGCACGGATACAGAAAATTAAGTAGAACAACTTCGCACAGAAAAGCGATGCTTGAAAATATGACAGTATCACTTATAACACATGAAAAAATAGAAACCACAGTTCCAAAAGCAAAAGAGCTTAAACGATATGTAGAAAGGTTGGTCACAAAAGCAAGAGTAGGTGGCCCAAATGCACACAGACAAATATTTATGAGGCTTCAGTGTAAACAAAGCACAAAAAAACTCATAAATGAAATAGCCACAAACTATAAAGAGACACCGGGTGGCTACACGAAGATTGTAAGGACAAGAATACGAAGAGGCGATGCCACACAAATGGCAAATATATCTTTTGTGACAAAAGATTAGATATAAACTACAAAATACTCCGCTTTAAATAAGCCGGGCATTTTTTCTCTATAGTTTGACAATAATTGTTTTTTGATAAATTTAGTTTATTTAGTCATACAAAAATAAAATTGATTAAAAAGTGATTGTATTTGATATTTATTTTGCAAGTGTGTTAGCTCTTGCTACTTGTTATGCCTTCTGTGTTGCGATAAGAACGCATTTTGACGGTGGTTTTCATCTCCCAGCTACGAGGCCCAAGGCATTGTTGAGAAGCAAGCAGTATGCCTACAATTTAAAACTTTTGCCTTATTATTTATTTGATACACACTTAAAAGCACGAAAAATCGCAACTTTTTATTTGTCGTTATTTGTATGTTGTGTCATACAAATCTATCATGATCAAATATAAATTTTATCTTTACGGTATCCCCTTTGCATAGACTACCTCTAATCTTTTTAGGAATAGCAATCATCGATTGACCATCTTTTTGGGTCCAAATTGAAGTATTCCAACTATTATTGTCTATTGTTGCTACAATTGGTGTTCTTCCAAAAGGATGCACCGCTTCAATTTTTAGACTACTTGGCAACGGCGCAAACACCCAACCATTAGGTTGTATTAAAACTGATTTGAACTTATAACTTTTTTGTATTGTATTACACAATTATTAAGCACTACTTGTAAAGTATGTATAAAACCTTCAAGGTTCAAATTTTAGTATTTCTATTTCGAATTTTTAAATATAAACTGATTGTTTGTCAAATTTAATTGTCAAAAAACAATAAAAAATTGCTCGATATTTTTGTCTATTTGAACGACCCATTTTTTCGCATACCTCTTGAATAGCTTCGTTTAATGTATCGTCATCTTTATCTAACTTTAGTTTTTTCTTTAAAAATGATTCTCTGACTGTTTTTAACTCGGCATCACTTGTGCAAGCAATAGTTTCAGCATCTTTGTTGTATATTGATGGCCCCAAACCCTTAGCTACACAAGACAACAACTCCGTATCGCAATTTAATTTCATCTGTTTTAAACTTGAGTTATAAAGTTCAAGTTTTTCTTCAAATTTACTCATATTTCTCTCCTTATTTTTAGATTTTATTGTTATTTATTTTTTCATTTTTTCTTTTCATTTTTTAGCTGCTTTTTCTTTTTTTTCTTTTAGTTTTTTCTTCGCTTTATCTTTCTTCGCTTTTTCTTTTTTAGCTGACTTTTCTTTTTTTTCTTTTAGTTTTTTCTTTGCCTTTTCTTTTTTTTCTTTTAGTTTTTTCTTTGCCTTTTCTTTTTTTTCTTTTAGTTTTTTCTTTGCTTTTTCTTTTTTATTTTTCTGTTTTTTTTCTGCTCTGTCTTTTTTATCCTTGAGCTTTTTTTCTGCTTTATCTTTTTTGATTTTAGATAGATTAGTATTATCTCTCTTGTATGTCCGCTTTTTATTCGCATTTACTTTTTTTCTGCTTTTATTTCTTACATCATTTTCAACATTTGATACAATTTGAGTGTCAATTCCTTTGATATTTTTTAGATCGTTGGCATCTTTGATTTTGTGCGTTTTTCTATATTGTATTATAGCCGCAGCTCTTTTAACTCCAATTCCTTTGATACTCATCAACTCTGCTTCACTAGCAGTTTGCAAATTCAAAGCACCAAACGCATATGTCACCAACAATACAAATATAAATAATAATTTTTTCATTTTAACTCCTTAAAAAAACTTTTTTGCTAAATTGAAAGCACCGCCGAGACCACCAATACTATCCAAAATACTACCACCACTACTTATATTGTCAATAATATCTGGCACAACTTCAGCCAATAGGTTTGTAGCCTCATCTTGATCTATATTTAATCTATCTGCGAAATTACTTACTTGTTCGTTTTTAAACAAAGATGCCACTGTTTCAGGCTCGATAGCCACATTGTCACCATCGCCAAGCCAAGAACCAACGATATCTTGAAGTCCGTCTGCTTGACTAAATTTTGAAACAACCTCCCCTATATCAAAATCACCGCTTGAGTTTGAAAACAGACTTTCAATTCCACTAACTATTTGGCTATCTTCGACACTATTTGATATTTTATTTATTATAATATCTTTTGCTATAGTTAAAAAATCCATACTATATTCTCCTTTTTTATATTTGACAGATTATAGCATAACTATCTTAAACTATATCAAAAAATGAAACACTTCCAGACAAAAGTGCACTTTTTGCGATTTTAAATTCGATAAACTTTAGAGCCTGCATTTATTTACTAAATACTGTGAATATCCTCAAGCCTATTTATCAAACTCAAATTTATCTATATTGACACCAGAACTACAGTCATCGACACAATTTTTTGGAACATATTGACACTGCTTTAGAATTTTATTTTCATCAAAAGATAAATATATATGGTTGTTTTTTTATCTTTGTTTCGTAGTATAGAACGACACTTTTTATAAAGTTGCTCCATCGTTTGTGGTGGTGCACCATCTTTATGACTACCTACAGATATTGGCGTTTTTTCAATCCATTTGGTGGTAGTTTGCCTATCTTTGCATGTGTTTTGTCGTTTATGTATAAAATTAGTGAAAATCGGTTTGTGTTGTTGGGATATTATATTATCAACTAAACCGACAGGTTATCTTTATTCTTCTAATCGCTGTAACAAACTTCGTTCAACTTTAAACAATATAGATTTATTCATATAAAGATTATAAACAACAGTCCCCATAAATCTACTATTTTCATAGGTTAAAATTACACCACTTTTGTAGTCCGTTCGGTGGTGCGGTTCGCCAAGTAAATTAATACAATCTTTTTCAGACATTCCCAGCTTTAAATTATAAATTTGTTCGCTTGATATTGTTCCAATTTGAGATAGATAGATAAATGGATATGCAAGGATAACAGGAGTAATCCAACTGTTGCTTGTGTCACTCTTTATCCAATTCTTTCTTGTATCATCAAAATTGATTTTATTGCCAGCTACAAGTTTGTTCCAAGGATTTGATTCATTTTCATTTAAAAAGCTATTTGTTAGAATATTGTTTCTACCTAATAGATATAATTCATAGTATTTTTTGTTGTTAATAGGATATACCACATGTTTAAATTCTTGATTATTTAGGAGTGATATTTTTCGAATATAATAATCTTTTCCTAAATTTTCTATTACTTCATTAAACTCCATTCCATGCTCAATATTTTTAAGATTATTGGGATGAAAACTACTGCATCCAACCAAAAAAAAGCTGAGCAGAATTGAGAAAACAAATTGAATCTGTATTTTCATATTTTCCTTTTAGATAACAAGACGCAGAACCAGTTTGATGTTAGCTGGCCGTTGCCATCTCTCCAACGGCGAGATGGCAACGGCTAAGGTGAGGAACGATGGCGATATTACGGCTTGACTATTCAATCTTTTAAATATCTTAATGCGACACTTAAAAGCTTGATATTTCCGCAGTTTAGCCTTGTTCCTCTCCTAGTATTTGTTATATTTTTATTTAAATATTAAATCAATTTCTTTTCTATCATAATCTAAAATCCATTCATTATACTTAGTATATAAATCAACTAATTCTTTTTTATCTGAAGCAATAATATCCATTCCCCTATCGTCATATAAATGAATAATAATATTTTTTGTTTTATTAATAAAATAACATTCTCCTCTTAATCTACGACCTCTGCTTCCAAAATCAGTATTAATTTGAGCATTCAATATATTTTTATAGTTGATATCTTTTGTTTGCAATTCAATTTGAACTCTTTTCCAGCAGTAAGATTTAGGAACTGGGCCATCACTATCATCGTAGTAAACATTTCTCTCGTCTGTATAGATAATTTTTTTATTTTTTATATCTTTTATTTGCTCAAACAAGTAAAGCTTTTTCTTAATTTTTTGCTTACCCTTTGAGAACATTTGATATAAAACAATTATTTCATCTCCATTTTGAAATGCTGATTCAAAAATATTTTTTGCTCTTAAATATGCTTCTATAAAGTATTTCTCATTTATTATTGTTTTATCAGAATCTTTCCAAAGAGGAATTTTAGTTGAGCCTATTTCAAAACGTATTCCTATCGGCCAAGTATAAAAAAGTGGACTTTGAATAGATAAATTGGGAAAAGTTTTTGATAGATAATCTTCCATTGTTACTCCTTAATATAACGGCTGAAGTGAACTACAAGTAACCATTATGAAAATTCAAAATTTAATTAAAATAACTTTTATAATTTAAACTTTGAACCACTTTTAAGCCGATGGGCTACTTGTTAGTTCCTCTGATTTGTTATCATTTCTTCAACTTATTATATTTATGTTAAAACTTTGATTTATTAAATATATATTTAGAGTTTTGTATTTCTACATTTGGTGGAATATTTCCATATTCAATAAATTTATCATGCCCTTCTTTTAAATTTTTCCAAAATTCAATCCAATCTGAATTTTCATATTTTTTCATATTTTCTCTAGTCATTCTAAAAGGGAAGATATGCACTCTAAAGTATGGCTGTCCATATTGTAATGCTGTTTGAACTAGTGTATAAATCTCTTCAATAAAAGGATTTGTCATAGCATAGCAACCAATTGACACACACTCGCCATGTATCATTAAAGCACTTCCGGTATATCCCTTTTCTCGTTCATACCTATTTGGATATCCTATATTAAAAGATAAATGATAACTACTATACGGATTTAAATTATTGCTTTTTACAAAGTAAAATCCTTCTGGAGACTGCATATCTCCTTTTTTTGTTTTTGGTCCTAATTTTCCAGAATAATTACAAATCTTATACGATTTAAACAACCTATATTCATTTATATTTTTAATCCATAGTTCTAGTAAAGACTCTTCTTTAAATATTCTTATATATATTTTTTCTCCTAATTTTAAGCCTTTTTTCTTTAATTCTTTTGAAATTTTTGGTAATATTTTATTTGTTACATTTTTTGATAAGCGACTTTCAGGTGAAGTGTTTGCCGCCTCAACAAATTGTGCAAGAATCAAAATACATATTATAGTAGATATTAAACTTTTTATTTTATTCATTGTTTTCCTTTTTTTCTATATTTTAGATATACCTATCGTCTATCTGTATCGTTTTCCGCTTGTTTTGTTGTTTTATGTTATTTTTTACACTACTGTATCTGTATTTATTTACCCAATAGTTATAGTGTCCCCATTCCATAAAACCGATTTGAAACAATTTTTTATTCCAACCATCTAAGCTACCTTTCGTAGTAAACTTTTCGCATTATAACATTGTTTTCTTAAGCCTCTATAAAAAACTT
>QMKX01000020.1 GCA_003643835.1 Campylobacterota bacterium | reverse complement strand
TCTTGTTCATGTTGTATATCATAACCTTTAGTTATAGTCGCTATATCTTTAAGCAAAACAGGTCGTCCCACATATCTATCTACGATAACGTTGCCCAAGTCTTGAGAAGTTTGCAACGCATTGTCAATACCAAACACAACAAACTCACCATCTATTTTGTCTGCTTTTATGTCTGGTAGCTCAAAAGTAAGTCCCTTCAAAGCTACTGCTACTTGTCCCAATGTAACCTTCTTTTGCGAGAGTTTTTTGCTATCAATTAGTATATTGTATTGCTCTTTTTTTTCACCTTTTAGGTCTATTTGTGCTACATCGTCCATCTTGTTTATATGGTATGCCAAACGATTTACTTTTTTGTATAGTTCGACTTCGCTCAAGTTTTTGTCTTTGCTATAAAAAGCCACAGATGCTACTGGTATATCTACATCTATATCCATAGTTTTGATGATAGGTTGCATAGCATTTTTTGGCATTTGGTCCATATTTTTCATCACTTGGTCATACAATTTAAGATCAGACGCTCCTTTGTCTTGACCTATTAGGTACTGAACTTGCACGATACCTACTGAATCTTTTGCTATACTAAATATATTTTCTACCCCTTTTATTTGTCGTATTTTTTGTTCCAAAGGCTCTATGATTATCTTTTGTATCTCATCGGCTTTTGCTCCGGGCATAGGCACTATCACTGCTCCTCCTGCCACTTTGATTTGTGGATTTTCTTCTCTTGGCATAAACTCTAAACTCATATATCCCAAAGCTAATATAAATATACCGAGTATAAATGTTAGCGGGTGATTGATAAATGTTGATGCCAATTTACCTGCTATGTTGTGATTTTGATTTGTCATTTTATACTCCTCAATGATTTGCCAGATGAGATTTGAAGTTTGCCATATAAAATTGTTTGGTCATATTTTGATTTTATCAAATCAGCTTGAGATTTGAGTAAGTTTTCAAACTGCATAAGCAAAAACATCATATTGACACGGAAGTTTAAATTGTTGTTGTATACATTTTCGGTTCGTCTTAATATATCTTTCGCCATATTTTCTATCTTGATTTTATTTGGTATTTGAGCTTTATTTGCTTTGAAGTCAAGATAATATTTATTCACTTCAAGCTCAATGCCACTTTTCATATAATCAAAATATGTTTTTGTTTTCATATATTCTATCTTTGCTTTTTGTTTATTGATATTGTTTATATCACCATCAAATATAGTGTATCGTAAACCAATAGCACCAAGATAATAATCCTTGTCCGTATCAACTGTAGGAGTATTATCGTTTAAGCCATATTCCAAATGAGCCCCGATTGTTGGATAACTTGAAGCACCATCAAGAGCGATTTTCTTTTTCATAGTTTTTGTGTTTAGTTTCATATAGTTGTAGTCGTCTCTACTTTCTATGGCATTTACTTTAAGCAACTCATATGTAGATGTATCGCGGTCATAAAATACAAGCTTTGAGACATCAGTTATAGTTTTATCATCAGTTAAAAATTTTAAATATGCAATTGCTACATCAAATTTTGCTTTTGCTTCTTGGAGTTTGACCCTTATCGTTTGTCTTGCCATTTGTGATTGTTTAACATCAATTATTCTGGCTAATTGGTTATTGTATAATCGCTGACTTGTCCCTACAAACCTATCGGTAATTTTTAGACTATTTTGAAGCATAGATATAAAGTTTTTAGCAGTTACAGCTCCATTGTAAGCTTTTAAAACTTCTATGGCTATCTTTTTTTTATCATATTCCAAGAGGCTTTTTTTTGCTGATATTTGCAGTGTAGCCATAGATTTAGCTGTGTTTATCTTGCCTCCTGTGTATATAGGCACATCGTATGTAAGTTTTCCTTCAAAGTTATTTCTCGCATCTGGATTATTTAACTGGTCTGGCTTATATGATAATAGGTCACTTTTTGTTTGTGAAGCAGTAATAGGATTCATAAGTCCACCCATATTATCTATAAAATGCCCAAATCCAAAATCACCAAATGTAGCCTCTTTTGATGCCAACTTCATACCAAACACATATCCAGCATGATTTGTGCGTGATATATTATATGCAAAATCAAGTCGTCCATAGTCATATGCTTTGGCTTCTTTTAAGCTTTGTTCGGCTTTTTTAGTCTCAAACTCTTTTGCTTTTTGTTCTTTGTTATTTGTTATTGTTAAGTTTATAGCTTCATCAAATGTAACTTTTTTTGCTACAATTAAATTTGTCAATAAAAATAAACTTATCATTATTTTCATCGTTTCTCCTTTAAAATTTTTACTAACTCTTTTATGAAAGATATCAGCATATTTTTGTGATTGTGTGCCGGAATATCCCAAAACATAACTACACTTTCACCCATAGCCAACAAACCTTTACTCAAATTGTAGTTGTTTATTGGTATTTTATTGTGTTTTGTAAACTCCACTAAAATATCATTTAACCACAAAACATATTTTGTTTGTATATTTTTAAGTGTAGATATCATCTGTTTGTTTTTTGTTTTCATCGCTATTTTGACAAATTCACAATAAATCCTTCGTCTCATATTTGTAATATTGTCATCTAAAATACACAAACTAAACAAAGCAAATATCTTCTCTTGGAGTGTATCGCAGTTATTTATCTTTTGGTATATCTCATCGTCATATCTTTGTTGTTCATTTTGTATGATAAAAAATACTATATCATCTTTTGAGTTAAAATAGTTATACATGGAACCTTTAGACATATTGCATTTTTTTGCCAAATCTTCAACTTTGAAATCAACATAACCCATATTTGCAAATAGATTTGTAGCTTCATCTGCTATAATTTTTTTTGCTTTTTCTTTATCTACAATTTTCGGCAACTTGATACTCCTATTATTGACTTCGGGTCATTATAACCTTTTTTGCTTAATCAAACTCAAATTTTATACAATTTTGATATAATTTCAAAAAAGGACTAACACTTATGAACAAAATATCTACCAAAACTATATACAACCCTAATACAACCGAAACTTTAAACGAGAGACGAACATTTGGTGGCGACCCAGATGGTATGCTAAACTTCACCAAACCAAAATACTCTTGGGCTACAAAACTATGGGATATGATGGAAGCGAACACTTGGTTTCCAAAAGAAGTGCAAATGACAGCAGATGCAAAAGATTACAAAAATTTGACAATTGATGAAAAAAGAATGTATGACTTGGTGCTTTCTCAGCTTATCTTTATGGATAGCTTACAAACAAATAATATCATGGATAATATGAATCCATACATAACCGCTCCAGAGATAAATGCAGTGCTATCACGTCAAGCTTATGAAGAAGCGAACCACAGCAAATCGTATGCTGTTATGGTTGAATCAATCTCTGAAAATACAGACCTGATATATGATATGTGGAAAAAAGATGAAACTCTAAAAGAAAAAAACAAATATATAGCAGATACATTTGCAGCTCTTGGCGATGACCCAACCCAAGAAAATATAGTTTTAGCAATGTTTGCAAATCAAATACTCGAAGGTATATATTTTTATGCTGGATTTGCAGCTATGTATGCTTTGAGTAAATCAGGCAAGATGTTAGGTTCATCGCAGATGATACGATTTATCCAACGAGACGAGATAACGCACTTGGTGCTTTTTCAAAACCTGATCAATAGCACGCGAAAAGAGCGTCCAGAACTATTCACCAAAGAGCTCGAAGAGAAGGTCAGAGGGCTAATTCGTGGAGCTGTGCATATAGAAACCAAATGGGGCATATATGTAACAAACAACAAAATACTAGGGCTTAGCGATGAGATTATTACAAAATACATACAATACCTTGCAGACAAAAGACTAACCGCTGTTGGTTACGATGCTGAATATGGAGTAGAGCACCCTATAAAGTGGGTTGATGATTATGCTTCTTTTAATGATCAAAAAGTTAACTTTTTTGAAGGCAATGTAGTAAACTACTCAAAAGGTTCATTGAGTTTTGACGATTTCTAATCTCACCGCTTTGCAGTTTGTAACAAAAGAAAACTTTAAGGAAAATTTAAACACGCTTATAAAATACATAAACACTTGCGAAAAAAATAGTCTCATAACAGCTCCCGAACTTTGTCTTACTGGCTATAGTTATGACAAACTTCAAGAAGCATACGAAGCAAGTGTTGCCGCTATTGAAGTATTGAAAAATTTATCTATACACAAAACGATTGTGCTGACTATGATAACATTAAATAAAAAGTATCAAAAATACCAAAACACAGCTTTTGTATTTTCACAAGGCGATATAATATACAAACAATCAAAAGCAAAACTTTTTAATCTAAATGACGAATCAAAGTATTTTTTACAAGCCGATACAAAAGATATCAAATTGTTTAATGTCAATGGTTTTAAAGTTGCAATACTTATATGTTTTGAATTAAGATTTATAAGGTTGTGGATACAACTTCAAACAGCTGATATTATTTTGATACCTTCCATGTGGGGAGTTTTGCGAAAACAAAACTTAGAACAACTAAGCCAAGCTCTTGCTGTAGCAAACCAATGTTATGTAATTGTATCAAATAGCTCAAATGACAATATGGCAAAAAGTAGTGCTATCATCTCACCATTTGGTAAAGTAGTGATGTATGACGAAAAAGAGATAATACAAACTTCATTTCATCCACTTGATATCAAAAAAATGAGACGGTATCTTGATGTTGGTATAAACTAACAATACTTATTGTATTATTTAGGGTTGATTGTTTTATCTAAGTATCTATTAACATCATCGTGGATATAACCATTTTTATCTACAAATGTTAAGTCATCGCTACATAGCTGATTGATAGATTTTTTTCCCATGATCGCCAATATCACTTTGATACCTTTGAGTAGGTTTTGGTGGTAGTTTTTTATTTTCGTAGCTTGTCGTCTTATGAGATATGATTTTCTTAGTTTATTGTTTTGTGTGGCTAACCCTACAGGACAACTATGCCTCCCCTCTCCTGAACACATTTTTGCACGAATACAACCACCGCTTAGCATAAACCCTCGTCCAATTGCTACCATATCAGCACCCAGTGATAGTTTGACTACGATATCATCTGGTGTCAATATCTTTGAGCTTGCTATTATCTTGATTTTATCTCGAAGCTTACACTCTTTCAATGCTGTATTTGCTATGTATATGGCATCTTTGATATCAAGTCCAACTCTATCCATAAGATACAGTGGTGCAGTTGCACTGCCACCGTCGCCGCCGTCTATACTCAAAAAGTCAGGCACCCCAACTATATTGTTTTCATCTCTTCTTTGCATCTCTTTTACTAACTGTTTGAAACCATCTTTCGATGATATCACTATTTTTATACCTACTGGTTTTTGCGATAGTTTTTGAAGTTTAGCTACGAAATCAAACAATTGTGCTATATCTTTAATATCGTTAAATCTATTTGGTGAGTGAATATTTTTATATGGCTTTATACCACGAAAGTATGCTATAGATTCTGTTACTTTGGAACCAACCAATTTGCCACCTGTTTGTTTGGCTCCTTGTGCAAGTTTTATCTCTGTAGCCTTACAAAACGACATAGTTTTTTGATATTTTCGCGCACTAAAATTACCATTTTCATCTCTACAACCATACAAACCACTACTCAATTGATATATGATATCAGGTATATCTTCTGGTGGTGTTTTTGGAAAATTTTCAAGTGGTTTGTTCCAATTTGGTCTATACATATTGAAATTTTCTCTATCAAATATATATGTATCTATCTCGCCTTTTTTGACATGTTTTGATTTAAGCAATCTTATGGCAGTATAATGGTTGATAAAAATCGCAATAAATATATAAACATATTTGTCAAACTTGTTTAAGGTAATTATATCCATATATTTGTCATTGAAATTTCTATGTGTAAACAGAAAATTGGTTGTCAAACCACCTTCGCCTGTGTTTATAGGAAATTTACCATCGTATGCACCTTTTGTATATGCTTTGGTAGCCTCTGGACTCAAAGCGCCGTCACTCATACCGCTTCTGCATATCGCTGATTTTGTCTTGAATGGATATTTTTTATTTTCGCCAAATGTAACTGAAAAATTGTTATCGACCTCATCGTCATTAAAAACAATATTTGAGTGTTTGATTAGAAACTTTGGGTTTGGTTGTCGTTGATTTGGTGAAAATGACACATAACCGGTATTGTCATATGATGCATTATATACCCAGTCTATTTTATCTTTTGATTCATAAAAATCCTCTTGTGCAAAATACTGACGAAGCGGCTCCCGCAAAGCTTCAAAAATATATCTAAACCTACCTATCAAAGGGTAGTTAATAAGAAGTTGTCTTTTTCTTTGAATGTATTTGTCATATATTATGATATTGGCTACTACAAAAACAAATAAATAAAGAAAATACAACATAAACTATTTTCTTATGATATCGTAGCTACTTTTTGCTCTAAACACAAACAAACCTCGCTTGTATTTTGGGTCTGTTTTGATATCGTGAAAACCTATATAAACTTTGTTGCCAAACTTATCGTTGTAGTTTATATTTAATATCTTGTTTTTTTGTATTTTCACAAAATATGTAGTGCCTTGCAAGGTTGATTTGTATCTGTTAGCTCCAATTTTTTTTGCACTTGATAGTATGCCATTTATACTAAGTCCGCCTTCTATAGCAGTATATATGGCTTGCTCCAACAGAGGCTCTTCTATGATAACTTGATTTATACTT
This sequence comes from Campylobacterota bacterium, assembly GCA_003643835.1. Classification (GTDB taxonomy): domain Bacteria; phylum Campylobacterota; class Campylobacteria; order Campylobacterales; family Arcobacteraceae; genus B24-G6. The sequence goes on along the minus strand of QMKX01000020.1, from coordinate 22,787 downwards.
ACATATATATTTTTTATTGTTGGTATTTTGTATTGCCACAAGATATTTTTATCTTTGTTGGTATATATTTGTCCGCTATATCGTAGTTTTTTGCCTTGTGTGTTCGTGACAACTTGACTAAAATTTGCCTGAAATGGTTTGATAACCACCGCTGATAATATGTTTGTAGCAAAAACAAGCACCACAACACTTTTGATGATATTCATTTGTATCCTTTTGGTGATAGTATCTAAAATTGTTTAAAATTAGATAAAAAATAGAAACTAATTTAAAAACTCCTCTATATCGTCAACTATCTCATCTATAGCATCGGTAGCTTTTTTGTATATAACTTTGTCTATGTTTGTATCATTTATAGCATCGCTTGGTTCAAGATTGTTTAAAATAGTTTTATTTGCATAACTTGAAAGCATATTGACATCTATCACATTGCCGCTTGTGCCTATTATCACCAATAACTCACAACTTTCAAGATATCTATGCATATCGGTATATTTTGGTGCCGCCTCACCAAAAAATACTATATCGGGACGAAGCAACTCATCACAATTTGGACAATTTTCTTGAAACTCTTTAAGCTTCATATATGATATATCTTTTTTATATCCGCAACTATGACACACAACATCACGCAAAAATCCGTGCAGATGCAACACGTCAACACACCCTGCTTTTTCAAACATATCATCTACATTTTGTGTGATAATCTTGATATCATTTGGAAACTTGTCTTGAAGTTTTTTGATTTGGAGGTGGGCATAGTTTGGTTTTTTGTCTTTGATATCTTGTCGTCTTTTGTCATAAAAATCTATCGTCTCGTCGCGATTTGTCTTAAGGCACCCAGCGGTGCAAATATCTTCTATCTTGTATTGTTCCCATAATCCACCACTATCACGAAAAGTAGATATGCCACTTTGGGCACTAACTCCGGCTCCGCTAAATATTATAACTTTTGGCATATGTTTTCCTTTTGGTTATCGTATCGTATCAAGCTTATATTTAAGAAAACCTCATCTATTTTTTTATGATTATTGTAAAACATGAGCCATATTGTATGTTTGCAAATTCAATACTTCCATTGAAGCTGTCTTGGAAAATTCTTTTACTTAAATACAGACCCACCCCAGTGCCTTTGGTTCCTTTAGTGCTAAAATATGGTTCAAATATTTTTTTTGCAATTTTTTCATTTATACCACCTGCATTGTCTCTGATTTTTATGATTACTTTGTCTTCTTTTTGATTTATTGTTATCTCTATTTTTGGATTTTTTGTGCTATTTTCCACAAATGCATCTTTGGAATTTATGACGATTGTCAAAATAGCTTGCATAAAAAGATTTTGACTGCCATATATATTTATATTTTTGTTATCTTTTATATTTACTAAAATACCTTTATTTTTGATTTCTGCATCTATGATATTTAAAATCTTGATAAACGATTGTTTTATACTGAAGTTTATCTTGTCATGATTTGATCTATAAAATTCTCTAAAATTATCTATAGTGCTTGACATAAACTCTATTTGCTCTTGAGCTATCATAAGACTATTTTCAAACCGCTCATCATCTAATATATTTTGTTTTTTAAAGAGTTTTAAGTTTTGTAGCACCAATGATATTCTAGTTATTGGATGTCGCCATTGGTGTGCTATGTTGCTTATCATATCGCCCAATTCTGTCATCTTTGCTTGGTGTTCTATCATGGTGTCTTTTGTTTTGTTTTTAAGTATCTCTTCATCTACTCTTTGCTTTAGTTCGTTTGCTTGTTTGTATAGCTGATTTGATTTATCTATTACAATTTTAAATATATTATTTACGGGTTTTGATACGATATACATATATAAAAATGCCAACATAAATGTAATAAGCAAAATAATAGTTGTCATATAAATATAATTTTCCAACATTTGTTGTTTTATTTTTGAATTTTTGTTTAAGCATATATACACCACAAGATTATACATCATTAGTTTTTTTACATACCTATTGCCGTCATCTATCATACTTTCATTTTTTATGTGTTTTATTGGTGTTGAGAAAGCCTTATTTGTTATATATTTATCATGCTGGTATATTATGTTGTTTTGTTCATCTATCAAAGATATATCAAATACAAGCGAATTGGTAAATTGGGCGATAAAATCATCTATAAATATATTTGCTATTAGTATGCCTTTGAACTCATCTAATCTGTATATCGGTGTAGATATACGAACTACCGGTATTTTTGGTTCTTGAACTTTGCCATTTTCAATATTAAAATCTATTTTTGATACAAATATCTCATTTTGTTTGAGTTTTTTTGTTTCTTTAAAATAGTATCTGTTTTTTTTATTTTGTAAATGTGCTATCTTGTATGCTACAGAGCCTATGACTTTTCTATCAAACCTAAGCTTCTCATCGCCAAATTCGTCTATATATCTTAACTGCATAAAATCTTTATTTTCTTCTATTATTGTAAAAAATAGAAAATTTGTATTGTGTTTATAGTTTTCAAAATCAATAAACTGTGCAAAATATGGATTATTTTTGACAGCATTTATAGTATCTACTCTTTTTTGTATAAAATTATTTAAGTATATGGCTTTGTCTTTGGCCTGTAGCGAACTTTGTATCTTAAACTCATCTTTGATATTTTGTTTGGTGAAATATATATGCACTATTGTAGTTGATGCCAACATCAATACAGCAAATATGATAAATGAAAAAAATACTTTTGACTTATAGCTCTTTGCTGATTGGGTGAGATTTATTATATCTATCATATTTTGTTTTGCCTTTTATTTAGGTCACCTTTATTGTATCGCAAGATGATAAATTTTAGAGATATTTGCTATATAGCTTGTATCTTATAGCCTACATTTTTGATATTTATTATAAAGTTATTGTGCAATTTATTGCGTATTTTTTTTATATGAGTTCTCAAGGTATTGTCACATACAAATACATCACGCCATACATACTCTATTATAGTTGAAGCGGGAATTGTATTGTTGATATTTTTGATCATTATAAATATAATATCTTTTTCTATTTTCGTCAAATCCACAGCATTGTCGCCGAACATAAGTTTCTCTTTGGATATATTAAAACTATAACATTGGTCAATCTTGATTATATTTTTATTATTTTTATAGACTAATTGTTTAACTCTTATCTCAACCTCTTCTAAATCAAATGGTTTCCTAATATAATCATTGCAGCCAGCATCATATCCCACCTTCAGATCTTGTGTATCACTTAACGCAGTTAAAAATATAGCAGGTGTATCACAACCGTGTTTTCGTATGGCCTTAAGTGTCTCTATGCCATTTTTAATTGGGGTATTTATATCAAACAAAAATATATCATAAATTCCTATTTCTGCTTTGTCTAAAAGTGATTGGCCATCGCTATATGTATCACAAATATTATCCTTAAGTTCAAAATAGATCTTGACTTGAGATGCTATAAGTTCATCATCTTCTAAAAATAAAATTCTCATAAATTAGTTACAAGTAGGTATTTTGTCTGAATCATATGCAAACTCTTGGATAAATCTCAATATATATTTTGATTCTTTTTTGAACTCTTCGCTTCTTATATATATGCGAACCATATCTGTCTCTTTTTCGTCTTTATGTAGCCATAAAAGTTCTTTGCCACTGTTGGCAAAAATATCTTGCCACTCAAACATTGAGTATATGTTTCCGCCTATTTTTCCACTGCCATGACAACTACTACATCTATTTATATAGTATTTTTGTCCTTTTATTTGTTTTGTTTTATGCTCTAATTTTCTACTATACAAAGAAGAATATATGACAACACACAATAAAATCAGCACTACAGCTCTATTTAGCATATTTTTCACCATATAGTTTTTTGAACTTTTTTTTGCCGTTAAATAACCACACTTTCAAATCTTTTGCCGACCACATACCATATATAATCATATGTTTGGTTCCTTTTCTTAGTAGTTTTTCTTCATCTGGTCCCATAATATATATAGCAGGTGTCAAAGACAAAGTCAATCGTTCAGGGGCATGACCTGTATTTTCCACATCGCTTTCACTTCCTGTGGAGTTATCTAGTATCACAGGAATGAAGTTATCATTTATAGTCTTGATGATACCTTTATCGGTAAATGTTTTTTCTTTCATGATTGGACAATAGTAGCAACGCCTTGATTCCATAAATATAAACAAAGGTTTGTTGAATTTTTTTGCCAACTCTTTGCTGTCGTTTAAGTTGTCTTGCCATATTATTTTATCTGTATTATTTTTTGTTGTTGCGTTTATAAATGATATTGAAAATATCAAAATTAAAATTAAATATTTCATATTATAGCTCCTTGTAGTGATTGACAAAAATAAAATTAAATATATATAGCAAAAATTATTTTATTATACCCTCTTGTCTTAAATACTCTTTCCATTTAGTTATATCGTATTTACCGCTATCAAGTCCTTTGACAAATTTTAAGTATGGCACCATGATTGTAGGGTCGGCGTATCCAGGCACTTGCCATATCTTTCGTCCTGTTTTATCAAAAATAATCGTATTTGGTGTAGCCTTTATAGCAAATGTCATCTCAAGAGTTTTGAGGTTTGTTTTTTTGCCCCACATAGTATAATCATGCTGTTCGTCTCGTTTTATCTCGTATATTTCAAAATCTTTTGCTAAGCTATTTAGCTCCTTGTGCTCTTTGATATCTTTTTTAAACACTTCACAATACGGACAAGTTTTTGTAGAAAACAACACCATGATAGGCTTGCCAGATTTTTTAATATCTGTGCTGTTTTTTATCATACTGTGTGCTTGTAAGACGGTAGATACAAACACAAACAAAAATATTGTTTTGAATATCATTTTCATTTTTTGTTTACCTCTATACCATTTGAGATATAATATTTTTTTAGCTCTTCATATACTTCGCCATTTTTTCTATCTTTGCCAACCCATTTCTTTGATTTCATAAAATCTAAAGTAATCAAAAATTGTTTTGTAGGCATATATCCTGGCACCATGATAACAGCTTTTGCTTTTTTATCTGTAAATATCAGTGTGGGTGTGGCGGTGATACCATATATATTTATCATAGTTTTAGTATCCACATCCATATACTCACCTTCATGAAAAAGTTTGTGTCGCAAGTTCTCATGTGCTTTGAAATAATACGATGAAAAGTCATTTTTTAACTTCTCTTGGAGTTGTTTAGATTTAAATATATCCTCTTTGAGTTTCATACTATATGGGTCAGTATTGGTGCCAAATACAAGTATCATCTGTTTGTCATTTGGTCCTACTTTTGCCACATCGTTAAATACTTGCACGGCAACCTTATTTGCTTTTTTTGCTTGATTTGTAGATATATTCATATCTTTTAGTATCTCTTCTGGATTGCTTTGCTTGTCAGTTTTGCTCTCTTGTGCTGTTTTGGTTTTGTTGTCACAACCTGTTATCAACAGCATTGTTATTAAACCAGCAATAACTAAATTTTTTTTCATATTTTTCCTTTTTCTTCTTATAAGTTTATATACTTTTGATAAATATACAAATCTATAAAAACAGACAGATGTGATTATATCACACCTGTCTTAAAGATACTCTTTTTTAGATATTATCTATCTAAAGGAGCTTTTTCCATCTTGTCTCTTTGGTCTTTATCGAGTGGTCTCGAATTGGGCCAGTGAGTTCCTACACTTTGCAGTTGTTTACCATCTCTAGTAATCACTTGCGACCAGTCATAATTCATACCCGGTATAGCTTTCATCTGCACGGTTTTGCTTTTTGGTATAAACTTTTTTGTCCGTAAGTCTTGCAAATCCATATATTTGTCTTTGCCTTGACCTGTCATAAACAAACCATCTTGTATACCATAGCCCAATGTTTTAGGATTGCTATGACAACTTTCACAAGTTCTTGCATGTCGTCCTGTAGTATGCGGTTGCACTGGTGACATATCTGTCCCTGCTACAAGCGAACCACCAGGGCCATCTGGAACTTGAGCTTGTTTGTTTAGTATCATAGATGTGCCATCTGGTCCAACTACGGTGTACGTGACTTGACATCCCGGCATGATTGGAGTGACTAAGTTTTCACCATTGATACCTAGTATAGGGTCTTCCCATCGCAGGTAGCTTCTAGTTTCGCTAGGTTTTCCAAACAGTTTTTTGCCTTTGGTGCCAAGCACCGATTCGCTAGTTTCTCCATTTTTGAAATTTGTTGAACCGCTTGCTATCCAGTCTGTTGCTGTTTTACCTGGAGTATAATCTACCTTGATATGACAACCATAACATTGTGGAGCCCAGTCACTATGACAAGCATAACATTCCATATTGTCCATATGTTTTTGGATTTTGTCCATAGATGCTTTTGCATCTTTTGATACCCAGTCATCGTCTTGAGCTTTTTGTTTAAGCAGTGGCACTAAAAGGTCTTTTCCGCTTGCTAAGTGAACTATCACTTTTTCGCTGCCACCTTTTTTCTTGACTACATTGCCAAGTGGGTTGCCTCTTGTTGATAGCAAGTATCCACCTTCTGGATCATATACCATACCTTGTTTCATCCATTCTGGTAGCTCTTTTGCCAAACCTCTTGCGCCTTCAGGTAGATCAATACCAAATTTCTCACCGACACCTATACGAAGTTCCCATGGAAATTTTTTGTTTGTTCCGTGACAATCTTGACACTCTATCTCTACTTGACCCAAAGTTGTGCCAAATAAAGTTCCGTCTCCGTGCATATCTATAGATGTATGACAATCTTGACAAGTCATGCCTGCTTCAAAGTGAAGATCTTCTTTAATATGTTTGTATTTTTTGCCATGACTTTTACTTTGCGATTTTCCGCCTTCATTTAGAGGACTACCATAAGGCTGCTCCATAAGTCCTACATAGCTTACTCCGATTCTTTTTCCTCTATTGTGACAAGAGTTGCAAGTTTCAGGGTGTATGCCACTAAACTCGGCTCCGCTTGGTGTTTTGACTTTTTGATCTCTAGTAGATTGCATAGTATGTACCAATAAATGTCCGTGCTCTTTTTTGTCTATAGTTGGGTCGCCTCCTTCATATATGCCTTCTGTCGCATATGGTATATGACAAGCACTACATCCCATACCTCTCCAGTCTCCTCGCCCTTTTCTACCTCTCACACCTATGTGGCATCTTTGACAATCAGATCTTTGATAAGTGATACTCGCTTGGTAGCCAATTCTCTTGTCAAATGCCTCTTTGCTCTCGCCCTTTTTTTGTTTTAGGTCTTTTGGACCTTCTGGTGGAAGTGGAAGTTGCTTGAGTTTGGTTGGAAACTGATCAGGATATTTATCCATCAGCGCTACCATATACTCTTTGTAAGTTTTAGTTCCCCAAGCTGGAGTTTTGCCATCTTTGTCTTCTATGTCATAGTTGGCATATTGGACTTTTTTTGTTGGCTCGCTTCCCCACGAGTGGAGATTTCCTTGTATTTTACCAGCTTCAGTTGCCATCAAAGATTTTTTAGTATTTGCAACTGTGTCAGCATGACAAAGACCACAAGTTTTGTCAGCTATCCAAATACTACCTGGGTCTCGCACAAATGCCGACAAACCGCCAGGATGATTTAAAGCACCCTTATGAGCACCTTCTACTGTTCCATTTTTAGGATTTCCGCCGTGGCAAATAGTACATCCTCCTGTATCGCCAACACCTTGCCCCATAGCTTTGATCTGTGTCATCATATCTGAGTCATCATCTCGAATACTCTCTATGCCATTGTGGCACTTGACACAACTATCACCACCTTTGACACTTTTCATAGTGCTTTTGCCTTTTTTATGCATCGCACCAAAAGATGAAGTAGTTGCCAACAACACTGTTGCTATCATCACTATTTTGAGATAACTTTTTATTTTCATTCTCATATCATTCTCCTTTTCGGTTATTTTCCTAACCTTGATGGAAGTTTAACAAATAAAAGTGCCTTTAAAGTGCCATTGTCTGTATTTTGATAAAATTTTTGCTTTTATCACACAAACCCTATTTTCTCGCTGTCTTGCTCCTTGTGTCTTATCTCATCTACTAGCCTGTCGCATAGGTTTTTTGTGTCTTTGATAGGGCGAAATCTGCTTTGTCTTTGCACCGCTGTAAAATCACCCGGTGTCAGCTGTGTCATACTTTTGATGATATGTTGTGTAGCTTTGGTAGGCTTGTCTATGCCAAACTGCTTGGCAAATAGGCAAAACAGTTGCCACGATTGATAGGGTTCAAGATATCTAAACTCCAGTTTCAAGTCAAACCGTCTCATACTTGCTTTGTCTAGATTTGACAAAAGATTGGTCGTAGCTACAAACACGCCGTCGAAGTTTTCCATCTGAACCAACATCTCGTTTGCTTGGCTTATCTCCCATCTTTGCCTAGCAGTGCTTCTGTCGCCCAAAAAGCTATCAACTTCGTCAAATATCAGCACTGCTTTTTCGTCTGCCGCTTCTTCAAATGCCCTAGCAATATTTTTCTCACACTCACCTAGCCACTTACTCTGTAGGTCGCTGGGTTTTTTAAGTATCACTGGCTTTTCTATATACTGGGCTATATATCTGCCATAGGCACTTTTGCCAGTGCCGGGGACTCCATATAGACACAGTCTGGCATTGTGGTGGGTTTTGATACCTTTGGTTATGCTACTTATATCTGCTGTGGTATTGATAAGCTTGGTGCTGTATGTTTGTGGCAAATCATCTTTGGTGGTCTCTTTTATCTTTTTGTATCCTTGGGCTTGCAAAGTGTTGTTGAGTATATGTTTAAATGTCTTTGCTACAAACTTTGGCTTGATACTATCTACTACTTTGGCTGTAGAGCTTATGAGAGATGGAGCTATGTGTTTGTGTGTGGCAAACTGTTTTATAGTTTCATCGTCTAGCTTCTCTTTGGAGTATTTTTTCAACATCTTTATACGGTGGGATTTTTGGGGTATTTTGACCTCTATATTTATATCAAATCGTCTGATGATGGCATTGTCTATAGAGTTTATATCGTTGGTGATCCATATTGTCGGCAAACTATTTGTCTCTAACATTTTGTTTATCCATGCTTTGTTGTCTTGTTTTTTTTGTGGTGAAAACAGACTGCCTTGGTAGCTATCGAACATATCTTCTGCTTCATCGTATAGAAGTATCGAACTTTTGCTAGACAACAAACCTTGTGCTAACTTGTAGGCACTTATCCTATCTTGATCTCTCATGGCATCTCCTTGAGTATCGATACAGTTGACCTCAAATAAATTTTTCTCAACCACTTTGGCTACAGTTTTGGCTAGCTGTGTTTTGCCAGTACCAGGCAAACCATATAGCAAGACATTTGCTCCTGTGGTGCGGTTGTCTGTGGCATGTTGCATATAGTTTACTAGCACATCTATATCTGCCACCATATGACTATAGTCTCGCAATATCAGCTCTGGTTCGCTCGTTTGACTGACTATAGACTCTATCGTATTCAATATATCGCCATCTTGCTCGCACATATTTTCTAGAAATTTTTCATTTACTGTTGTTATAGCATCGCCAAAGTCATCGTATGCGTAGCTTTGCATCTCTACTAGCGAAGTTTTGTGTAGTTTGGAGCCATGACTTAATAACTCTTTGGTTCTTCTCCATGGAATGTCCAACAATACACTGATAACTTGCATAGTCTGTTGAGATTTAAACACTTCTCTTGCTAAACTCAATGTTTGGTCTAGTATGGTAACACTTAGCAACAACACCACAAACTTAAGTATGGTTGCCTCTTGTATCTCTAATCCCAACATTTCGGACATCTTGTCTGTATTTTTGTCCAAAGTTGTCTTTTTGTGGATCGGTTTGTCGTTGGTTAGTTGCTTGTATTTGCTACTCATGGCTTCCATGATGAGCTCTTTTTTGAACCTTTTTTTGCCTACATCTATAAAATGCCCCAGCCCTAAAAAGTTGGCTATCTCGTTGTGACTAAACGAACAATCTTTTGTATTTATAAACTTCCTGTGGCAGTCTAGCTTTAGCATGGCCTTGAGCATCCATATCGTGACTATGTCTTTGTATTCATCTCGCACATATCTCGATGTGTCAAACTGCTGTGTCGCTTTTGTCGTGCTTTTGTCTGTGTCGTCCATATTTATCCTTTGGACTATTATAACATACCGCACAGACAGCACTATGTCTGTGTGAAAATAAAAGCTAAAAATTATACAATACTACTAGGAATTCAGAATTTTATGCAGTGGCATTATTACTACTTGTAGTCTGTAAGGTATAGGAGCAAAATATATAAATCGCGGAGAGGCCAAACATTTGAAAATATCTTGATTTTGTCTTAAAATTTGCGGAGGAGGTGTCAAACTGTTTGAACAAGAAACAATATCAAGATATTGTTTCTTGTGAGTTTTTGACACCAGTAAAATTTAAGACAAAATCAAGAAAAATATTTTCATCGTTTGGGAGTTTTTTTCACAGAAACTTTTTTGCAAGCAAAAATCGCCACGGCTAGTTTTGTTTCTTTTTTGTCGGTACAAAAAAGAAAAATAGGGATAAAATATCTAACTATCAAAAAACTTTAGCTATCTTTTAGATACTCCTGTATATCCTCATCTATACTATCCGCTATACTTTTGGGTCGCACAACTTTGAGATATGGTATCCAATACTTCACGATAGGCGATATTTCCATATCACTCGTGATAGACACTTCAAACTCCAAACTACCATCTTCGTTTGTTTTTATGATTTGTTGTGTAGGTAGTGGGCGTCTGTAGAAATATTTGGCTATATATTTGTGTGCCTTTAACGATACTTTGTATGGTGTTTTGTCTTGGTTGAACCATATTGATATTGAGTTTTCTAGTAGTTCATCTATAGATTTTGACACCTCAAAGCTATGCTTGGTGGGTCGGATATTTGATATATCTTTTAGATAATACTTATGTATCTTTTGCTCTTTTTTAGCTACAAGATACCAAAACCCCTCGTAGTTTACTATCTTTAACGGGTCTATAGCTCTGTCTGTTTTGTCACCATAGACACACACTATTGTTTGTCTAACTTTGATAGCTTGGCTTAGCAGTGCTATATCGTCTATATGGTCGCCGATATCCTCTAGATTTAGCTTGGCATATATGGGTGGGTTGTCGTCATTTTTGAGCTTGTCTAGCATGGCTTTTGACCGCAAAGCAAATCGCCCACCTATAGAGCTGGTCATCTTTTCTAATATCTGTAGCACTATCGTGTCTTCATTGTCTCTGGTCTTTTCTATCTTGTGTCCGTCCATCATCCGCCATACTTTTCGGTCTTGATATATAGGAAACAACGACACAAGTCTTTCGTTGAAGTCTCGCTGGACTGTCCTAGTAGATACAGCAAATTCATCTGCTAACTCCTTGACACTCAAACTCTCGCCATCGTTTAAGCGGCTTATTATCACGAGAAGTCGCGTCAAAGTCTTGTCGTAGTCTAATTTTTTGCTCATATTTTACCTTTGTTGTATTGTATCACAACAACCTCATAGGGCGACCAATTATTTGTAGAAGCTTTTGATATATCTTGACCATAGCCCATGTGTCAAGCTTACAATATGCTATCAAATCCAATCTTATGGCTTTTCGTTTGTTTTTGTCTTTGAGTAGGTGTAGCTTGGCAAATATATCCATAGCATCGCCACCATTTTGGATACTTCCTAATTTTTTATAATCAAGCTCATCATCATCTGGAAACATAGCAGGTAAAACAGATTTGATAGAGAAGCTACCGTTGAAAGCAGGATGATAATAGCCCCTACTTCTAAACGGCTTTATCAAGTCCACAAACCTATCGTTCAAGCTCAAAAGCTGTGTCGCTCGTGCTTTGTCGTGTTTCGCTAGTTCTCGTATTATCCTCTTTTCAAATCCTTGGTTATATGCTACTATAGTTCCACTTGAACTTATATCGAGCAACATATTGTCTATAAGCTCACTTCGTGGGTCGCTGTATTCACCACACAAAAACTCTTTATGCTCACAACTGCCATCTTCTTGTAAAATATGCAAAGAATACTGAAACGGCATCTGCATATATGGTCGCTGGTCGTCAAACCGTGGCACCGCTTCTTGAAATGTCTCAAAATCAAAGAAGTTTATAGGGAACTCTATATCGCCTATAAATTGTCTGATCTTTGATATATCTATGTGTGGCTTTTTTGTCATGGTGGTGCTTATCTGTAGCTTTTGGATCTCGCTTAGTCTCGTGTCGTCTGGTATATCGCTGTAGCTTAATATACCACGACTATATAGGTCAAACTTGTCTTTGCTCCTCATACGATACAAGTCAAACACAGACGGGCTGGGTATATGCCGATGACAAGTGGTATAAAAATCGCACCTATAAGGACTGCTACAATGCCCCCCTATATCGATATGGGGCATATCACCACTCAACATAGAGGCTATATCTCCTATGGTTTGTGGTATTTGTGGCAGTTTAAAAGCTACTAATGCTGTGATATTTGCTATGTTGAAAAGCTCTCGCACATCCAGGCGGCCATCTCTTGTATAGTCGCTATCTATATGCACCACAAAAGCACCGCCTAGAGGCAACACTTTGGATAGCACAAACCACTGAAAAGCCACATCGTCTATGTATTGGCTCTTGACCGTGGTAGCTGACTTGACTTCATATATATCCCACACATCGCCGTTTTTGACTAGCATATCTACCATGACAAAAAGCCCATCTATTTTGAATGTAGCCTCATATATAATCTCTTTGCCACTTTTTATAAGTTCGGTTGTTTTGGTTATCATACCAGCAAAGTTGGAACTGTCCTTGTGAAGCGAAGCGGTGGCAGAGCCATCACTCTCTGTGAGAAACTCTATGGCTACACCATCTGGATACAACTGTCTGGCTAACTCGCCTACCATATAGCCAGTATCATAGTTTGATTGTGTTTTGGTATCTGGAGTGTCTTGTGTAGATGGAGTGTTTTTATAGAGCCACAGGGACTTGTGGCATTGTAATGCTCTTGTGTATTGTGATTTAGATAGGGTCATTTTGGATTATCTTTTTATTTATATCATCTATAGTTGTTTTGTAATTTTCTTTCAAAAGACCTATTGTGTTTTTAAACTCATTTAAAATATTCTTTGATAGTTCATCATATTTTTCCGCTTTTTCTTCTATCAGTAAATGTATATTTTTGTCTAAATCGAAATCGCTAAATTTCCATAAAATTGACGTGCGGGTTTGCTTGTGACTGCATATTAATCCATTATTTTTTATTTCATTGTTGATATTTGTCAAGTCTAGTTTGTCGGTTAATCTTGCAACTGCCCAATATAAGCTATTCATATCATTATTATGAAACCTTAGCCAATAGACAACTTTCCAATCTTTATTTTTGAAAAATTTTATATGTGTCTTGTATTTTATGTCTATCTTATTTATTTCTCCGCCTAGTTCTACATTCCAGCATTTCCAATCTTTATCTTCTTTTAACTTAATTGACAGATAATCAACTAAATTTCCTTTAAAAAAATCTTTTTTTAATTTAGCTTTTGCTCTACTATACTCATTTTTTGTTGAGTTAAGTATATTTATATAATCATTTCTCTTGCTGTCATCATTTATATTTTTTAAATAATCTATTATTGTCATAATTTTCCCTTTATATTCTTTGTTTACCATTTGCACTACTTCTATATACTGTCTCAAAACTTCATTTAGATTTGTGATATTGCTTACCTCTTTTTGACACTCTTTTAGCCAATCTAAAATATGTTTTCGAAAAGAAATTCTAGTATAATCGCTATCCTCCATGGTTTCGTTTTCACTAGATGCCAAGCTTGTTTTGTTTCTATATTCCAAACTATCTTTACTTGCTTTTTTGCCAGTCTTTGTTAGATAAAATATCTTAACATTTTGTTCGTCTATACCATCTTTTTTTGCTTCTTGTTTTAGATATGTAAAATAGTCGCTCATCTGGTATTTGCTATCGTGATGATTTACTTTCATCTCTATACCTATGATATAGTTGCTAGTTTTTATGACAAAATCAACTCTCTTGTTTTCGTCTGTGCTATCCTCTCTTTTCACAGACACAATATCGCCCATGTCATCATCCATCTTTAATGCATGTTTTATAAATAACTTGAGAAACAAATCACCCTGAAAATGTTTGCCGTTTGTATTTAAAAGCGAAAATATAAACCGCGAGTGCATACCTACCTCTTCTGTGGGTTTTCTCAGCACACTCATGACATTGTAGTTGTTGTGTCCTCTTTGTTTTTGTTTCTCTTGCTCTTTTTTGAACTCTTTAAGTTCTTTGAAAAATTTATCATATTTTTCGCTTATCTCTTCGTTTTTCGTATTACTTTCATCTGTCATCGTTTTTCCTTTCTGTTTTCTTGTTCTTTTTTCTTTGCTTCTTCTTTGTTTTTAACTTGTTCTTTTTTGAACTCATCGAGTTCTTTAAAAAACTTACCATATCTTTTGATAGTCTCTTCGTTTTCTATATTACCATCACCTGCCATCATTTGCCTTTTTTGTATTGCTCGCTCTTTTTTGAACTCATCGAGTTCTTTGAAAAACTTACTATATTTTCCTGTTTTGTCTCTGTCTCCTATACAATCGCTTTTTGCCATCATTTTCCCTTTTGTATTGTATCCAATTTATCTTAAGATATGTTCTATATCTTTGCCTCACTATTTTCTATCGCCACCACTACATATTTGCCCCTTTTTGTAGTCTGGGCTATTATATCATATCAATACGACAGGGTGATGTCTGCTTGTGCAAAAAGTTTTTTATTTAGAAATTTTATATAAATTTTTATAAACAGACATCACCCTGTCGTGCCTATATGATACAATAGCACAACTTTAGACTACAGGAGGTATTAACACAATGCGGTGCACGATATAGTGCGAAACAAAAAAAGAAAGGAAAAAGATGGAAAGATTATTTAGATTGATAGTAGCAGACACTACTTGTGTAGGAACAGGAGGCAAATCATGAGATATTTTACAGCAGTTGTGCTCTTGTTGATATTTGGTTTTAACGGATGCACTGGAGGCACACCAAGTTGCACAGACGAAGAAACCAAAAGCTTAGTCATCCGTATCGCCAAAGATGAGCTTAGAAGATATGGTATGTCAAAGCTTGTTTCAAGTTCAAATTTTGAAGTTGCTAGTATTAGAACAAAAAGACACAACAAGGATTTGGACTCATATAGCTGTGCAGCGGATCTCAAGATTGTAGGAGTCAAAAACACATTACCAGTGCCTATCACTTACAATGTAGAGTCTATTGACAATGGCGACAATTATCGTGTAGAAATATTTGGTCTCAAATAAAAAGTTTCAAAAATCACATCAGATATTTGGCTTCAACATACTGAGCCAGATAGATGGTGTCTATAGATACATTCAGCTCAAGCTTCAGTTTGTAGTGAGTGTGTCTTGTTTTGAATGTGAGAATTGTCCTAATAATATTTAGTTATTTTTCAACTTTATTTTATTTTTTTATGTTTTTATAATTTATTTAAGGCAGAAATGATAAAATATAATATATTAAATTTAAGCCAATAAGGAAATCAAATGCATAAATTATCTTTAAAACTCGGTAAATATTTTTATCTTAATTATTATTATTTAACTATTGTTTGGTCAATATTAATGTTTCTAGTGTTTTTAAAGATAAATTATTTTTGTTGCTTAGAAAAGTTAAATTTTATAGACGACATAAATACTTTTTCTATTATATTACTTTTATACTTCATATTAATTGGCGGCTTATTTGTATATTTTTCGGTAAATATTGAAAAAGAAGAATATCAAATTATGGATAAAGATAATTCTACTACAATTCAAAAAGTAATAAATAAAGATAATATAAAAATTATTGTATTACCATTATTCTACATATGGTTTTTTTCATTATCAAAAATTATTGTTGTTGTGTACAAATTGCTTGGGTCTCAAAATTACAGTAATTTTGATATTTTTTCATTAATAGTATGGCTTATATTTTTAATGGCAACATTTTGCTATTGGTTTAAGCTTAAATATAAAGCAAATACAAAACAAAGATTTAATATAGGTTATGCCACCTTAATTATAGTTTATACCTGCATTATAATTTTTTGGGATGATTTAGTTCCATATATAAAAAATCTATTGTTATTAAAAAAGTGTATTGTTAGCAAAATAATGGAGCTGTAAAATGACAAGTGCCTTGATCAATTTCAGAAAAATTCTGGATTTTAATTTTTTACTATTTATTTTAAGTTTAGTTTTTTACATACAAATATTTAATGAATTTTACTCAAGACAAGGAGATATTTTCTTAATACTTAAAGAGCTAAAATACTTCTTGCCCTTAATAATATCTTATATCATAATGATTGTCGCAATTGTGCCATTTACAAAAAATTTTATTGATTTACTATATTTTCTTGGTTTATTTTCTATATTTAATATAATTCTATTTAAATTAAAAAACAAAAGTAGTAAATATATTTCAAAAAATGATTATGTTCCGTTGTATGAACTAAAAGAAAAAGCTATATTTTATAATCACAATGTGTTGTATCAAAATTATTTATATCACAAAGATATAAAAGAAAAGAAAATGTTTACTTCAAAAATATCTTTTGTGAACATTATACTCATAGTTTTGAATTATTTTTTTGTTCAAAACGGTTCTGTAAATATATTTATTCAATATTTATACATAAATTTAAATTACGATATATTTATTATTTCTATAATGCTTGTGATAGTTTTAATGCTTACATTATTTATTCATGCTAATAAATATATTCAGCCAAGCGGTTACAGTGTACACAAAAATGAACTTTTAATTAAAGCAGGAAATGACAAGCTGCCTGAAAACAACATGTTGCCAGCCAAATTTTCAAATCAAAACATAGTCAATGAATAATAATATCTCGTATTGTTTATAGACCAAACAAACTATGACAAACTACCTGAAGTATTTGAGATTATCTTGTATTTTCTTCAATCAATCCTGAAATTACACTGTTTAACTATTTGTTTTACCATGCTCCAAACATACTCAACTTGTTTCATCATTATTAACTAAAAATTTATAAAAAAATTTTGTATTTAAATCATGAGATATTTTATATTTTTTAATACAAAAATAGTACGACAAAATTTTATCCATCTAAAATACTATATTACCAAAAGAAATTTAAAGTTGGAAAGCACTTGGCTAATTTTATGGAATTTACACTAGATATTCTAAGATTAAAATAATGTTTGTTCAGAATTTAGCTTTTTTAGAATTTTGTCATCTAAATCTTCCAGATTTCCAATTAGCATTGGACTATTTGGATTGTATATAGTTTTGTTTTTTGCAACAGTATTTTCACTAAATGTTGCATAACAATATGTGCAACCATGCGAACAAGTATTGTATGCACCAATATCTACACTTTGTACACAACCACACTCTTTTCTTTGATTTTTATCTTTTTTAATATTTAAATTAGTATTAAATAAACTGTCAATTAAATTATCATCAATACATTTTCCATGTTTAATATTACAATAATCTAAATCAATTTCTTCAGAACAAGTTTCAATTATCATATTTCTTGATTTTGCTATATCTGACATTATTTTAGCTAACTCATATAATTTACTTTTTTCTTCTAAAATATCTTGATATTCTATTGCATCAAGTTTTTTAGTTATTTTTTTATATGAGTCTGCAAAACTTATTACTACTTTATCTGTTTTATTTTCAAGTGATTTTGAAATTTTTTCAAATAATCTAATATGTTCATCAAACTTTGTATATTTAGTAAATATAATTGGGTCATATCTCCAAATTACTTTTTCTTTGCCTATTTTATCACTTAATTCAATAAATGTTTCTATTGCCTTATATGGACTTGGTGTATGAGTTTCAAGTTCTCTTGGATAACCTGTTATTGTATATTGAAAATAATAGTTAATTTTTTTTTCATCTAATTCATCAAGATATTTCATTAATGGTTTAGGATTTCTTGTCCAAAATATTATTGCATCTACTTGATAAGGTGTTAATGGTATTTTTTTAATTTGGTTAGCATTAAAAGGATTTTTATTTAATACATAACCTTCTCGTATTCTATTAATAAACCATTTTGAATAAAATGCTGGTATATCAGTTCTTCTACTTGCACTAATTATCATTTTGAACAAACTTTGAAATTTGATATGCAAGATATTTGCCCGTTAAAATAGGATAAAAACTTATATTACATTGTTGACATTTTTCTATACTATTATCAAATTTACTACAGTTAGTTGGTAATTCTTTAATAACATCAATTATTTCATCTGGATAATTAAAAAAACTATGTGTATTGCTTAGTCCCTTTTGATTTTTTAAATAATGATATGTATTACATTTATCATCTGCTAAAGTATAGTTATTCTCTTGTAATTTCTTACAAATTATTTCAAATTTATCTATACCTTTTATTGTTGTATTATCCGTAGCATCACTAGTTATATATGAATTAATAAAATATAATTCTTTTGAGGTATTTCCGTTTAGTATTTTCTCAGCTAACTCATTCATCTCATCATTTGATAATTCTGTTAATATTTTTGGAAAAACAATTACATCTATATCTACAAATGTTTTTTCATTTAAATCTGATACTTTTGACATTAAAAATGGCATATCTGGATGCTCATAGTTCCACTCTATCATGTCAATACCTAAATATGTATAATTTAATTCTTTCTTGCTAACTCTTTTATAATGTTCTAATGAATAGTAATCTATTCCTGATCCACAGCCAATAGAAAGAATATTAAAATTCTTATTAGTGGCATTTTTTAATAAAACTGAATAAGCATTATAATATTCTGTAAAATATGCAGGAAAATATTTTAAAAGATAATATTGTTGTTTAGATATATCATTATAATGTTCTACATCTAAACCATTATTTTGTAATTCACACCATTCTTCATTTTTAAAATCATTAAAAACAGTTTTTGTATGTTCTTCTAAAAAAGTTGTTATTTCTTCCATTTCTTTCCCCTTATTTATTATAAAATAAAATATATTATTAATTTCATATATAAAACCATCTTGATTTTCAATAAAACTATTTTGTTTATTTGAAAAAGCATCAATTTGACAAATATAACATAATTCTTTTAATTCATGGTAATATCTGTAACATAGTATATCCTTATCGGTTGTATTTTCATTACATTTTCTTTTAATATTTACTTTTGTATTGAAACGAAACGATTTAATATTAGACATATTATCCCTTTTATACATGTATGCTAACACCTAAAACAAAAGGTGCGATACCCTTTGTATAGGCTTGGTCTTGTTTGTTGGCTTAATTTCAAAGGACTGACAAACTTTAGAGTAATTTATTATTATACTCAGCGTGGTGTTCTCAACAAATATTTTATATTATATTATAAAATTCTTTATTTTTGTAGATAAATCTAAATTTGCAACCAATTAATACAAATAAAAACATGTCTTCGCTCAAAGTGTCAAATTCTCTCAATCCCATGAAACACTACTCCTACAACATCTTGTGTCAATATTTGTTTTATTTCAAAAGTGTAGTGAAGTTCTCTCTAGATTGGCTGTGTTCTCATACTCAAACTGTCGTTTGACTTCACTCCAGACACATGCCAATAGTCCGGCACTGGCGGTGTCGCTGTGGCTATAGTCTGTATAGATACGACCAATATCGCTGATTTTATAAATCTATTTATCATACATCTCTACCTTGGTTTGACTCATGACATAGGCATTTGCTTTGTACATATAGAAAAATATCCCAAATCCAAATGTGACTATAGTTATGACAAACCATATAAATCCATGACCTATGGCTTGTCCCACACCGATATCACACGACAGCTTGCCTATCTTGTTGTCCTCTTTGTCTACTACAAAAGTATGGTTTATGACCATCTTGTTGTAAAAATACAAAAACACAAACATAGCCAGCCCAAATGTCACTACCGACAACAGCACCCATACTATGATATTGCCTACTATGTCTAGCATCGATATATCACTTTTCAATCTTGTTCCGCTTAAATTTTCATTTTTCATTTTGTTCCTTTTTTTATTGACGATATTTTCGCCTTGTTTTTTTGTCTTTGCTATTTGTTTTGTCTGTTTTCTCGCTACTACATATACTATCCTTTGTTTTATTTAGGCTATTATATCGCACCAACACGACAGGGTTATGTCTGCTTTTCTTTATGTTACATATATCACACAAGCTAACTTATTTTTCGCTACAATACACGAGCAAATAGCAAAATACCTAAACACATGTAGAGTAGTCATAAGTAGAGTTCTCAAAGAGCTCGAAAACAAATTCAAGCTATATAGAGGCAAGATAATATTATTGTAACACAAAGCACACAAAATTTAATAAATTTTGATACAATAAACAAAAAAGGAAAATTGTGAACAAAAATATAGGAAAGATAGACAAAACTATCAGGATAGCAGTAGGATCGGTAGTCGTAGCATACGGAGTATATGCTCAAAGTTTGATAGGTCTCATAGGTCTAATACCTTTAGGCACAGCTCTTTTGGGTTGGTGTCCGCTATATCCAGTGTGTGGCATATCTACAGTTTGCAAAAGTTGCAATGATGACAAAAAGTGCTAAATTTTAGCGATAAAGGATAATTGATGAAAAATAACTTTTTTATTTTATTTATAGTGCTTGGTCTTTTGTTTAGTTTTGTAAATGCAAAAAAAATGGACGACAAACAAATTCTAAATGAAGCAAAAATTTGTGTCGCAAAATACGACAATTGTTTGTCTGATTTTTTTCAAGGATTAGGAAGTATGAGTGGAGACGAGATAGAGGATTGTCAAAACAGTAGAGATGAATGTTTGTCTCTTATAAACAAAAAGGAGGAATAAATGATAAATAAGATTGTGTTGATAGGCTTGTTTTTTGTTCTATCACTAAGTGCAAACGGCGATATAGCAAAGTGTATCAAGACTTATGATGAGTGTGCATATGATTGTAGTCAAGGTGATTTTTGTATGAGTGAAGCTCAAGATTGTGTAGATGAATGCAAAGACAAAAGAGATGAATGTATCAAAAATACCATAAAGAAAAATTGATGAGATATTTTTTGATTTTATTGTTTTCTATAAACATATATGCGACACAAATGACGGTAGAAAGTTGTATAAAAACTTTCGATATGTGTATAGAAAGATGCCATTCTACTTGTAGTTTAGATGGCACTCAAGATAAAACTTGCACCAAAGAGTGCAAAACAAAAAGAGACAAATGCTTATCAGTTGTTTTTAAGATTCAAAAAGATAAAAAATAAAGAAAAAATATAAAAAAAATAATTTTAATTTTAAAAATAGGAGTATTTGCTATGGCAGACTTCAAGACGATAAGAACTATCGATGTAGAATTGGTCGAGTTGTTGGTGATTTTATATTGATAGAAACCCCGAACTTCTTATCAAAACAATTCGCTTTGCGAATTCGCATTGATAATTCAGGGCTATGATGTTAAACTATCTATAATATATCATTATAGATAGTTTTTCGTAGTTTTATAAACTTATTTTGCAGCTTTGGCTTCTTTTATCCAGCCATCTATTTTGCTTTGGTTTGTCTCTATCCACTTGGTGGCATGGTTTTTTATCTCTGCTTCTTTGTTCTCGCCTTTGCTCATAAGCATATTTTGTCCGCTTATGTCATTGACATCGAGTTTGATTAGTTCAAATAGTTTTGTTATATCTTTGTGTTTTGTTACACTTGCGTTTGCTACTATTTTTTGGCTATTTACAGCAAACCCAAAGTCGTTGCCATTTGATAGTTTAGTTGATTTGACTACAGGATGAGCTGAGTTTTTCACTTGCAAAAACACCACATCTTTGCCAGGAGTTAGTTTGCCACTGACCCAGTATGGTGTCCACGTATAATACAATATAGGTTTGCCTGTCTTGTATCTCGCTATAGTGTCGCTGATGATAGCTGAGTATTCACCTTGGTTATGAGTGATAGTATCTCTCAAACCAAAGGCGTCCATTTGGTGTTCTATGACTTTCTCACAGCCCCAACCAGCATTGCACCCTGCCAGATCTGCTTTTCCGTCATCGTTGCTGTCAAATAGTTTGGCTATTTCTGGTTTTTTCAAGTCGTCTATATACTTGA
This sequence comes from Campylobacterota bacterium, assembly GCA_003643835.1. Lineage (GTDB taxonomy): Bacteria > Campylobacterota > Campylobacteria > Campylobacterales > Arcobacteraceae > B24-G6. The sequence continues at coordinate 629 of QMKX01000020.1, read as the reverse complement.
TATTGTGTTTGTCAGCTGTTTTTTTATCTATCAAATACCCTTGAGCACAATTAGATATATATTCACCAAACTTTTTGAATTTTGTAGTTCCTCCTGCATTTTCTATTTTTGTGTTGTGGAGTGGGTCCCAACTACTGGTCATAAAATACACATCGTCACTTTGAGAGTTGTCTGCTATAGTTTGATATGCTACTTCATATCCTACATCATTGGTGATCTTTACTTCATACCCTAACTGCTTGACTATGCCAACTGCTACTTGCATTTGGAAGCTCTCTTCTGCTATGCTCGATTTGACTGCTGTGATTTTAAACTTTGTCGCTTGGGCTGACTTTTCTACTGGTTTGTTTGCCTCTTTTGGCTCCTCTTTTTTGCCACAACCTGTAGCCAATAGCCCTATAATACTCAACAGTATTATGTTTGATATTATCATTTTTTTTATCATTTTTTTCCTTTTTGTTTTTCATTTTGATTTACGAAGTTTACTCTTATGATTTTAAGCACGAAGCCTACTGGTCCTCTTTTGGTCCATACTGGTTTTTGTGTATCGCTTGTGCCCATACTTTGTGTGAGTCTATCTAAAACTATAGCCAAAAACACAATACCCAAGCCACCAACTGCTGCTAAAC
>QMKX01000019.1 GCA_003643835.1 Campylobacterota bacterium | reverse complement strand
GGACTTGGCAATCACAAAACTATGGACGATATAGAGCAGATGTTAAAAATACTGCTTGAAGTTGAAAGTGAACCAGATTTGATACAGATAACTGGTGGAGAGCCAACTATTCACCCACAAATCATACAGATACTAAAATATCTCAAAAACTCACCAGTGAGACACCTCATGCTAAATACAAATGGTATAAGAATAGCCACAGACGAGAAGTTTGTCAAACAGTTAAAAGCATTGGGTGGTGGATTTGAGATATATTTGCAGTTTGATTCTTTGGATAAAGATAGTTTGGTAGATATTAGAGGCACTGATATGACAAAGGTTCGATTAGATGCTGTAGCTATGCTAGAAAAATACAACATATCCACGACTTTGGTATCGGTCATAAAAAAAGGCATAAACGATAGCCAGATACCAGATATCATAGAGTTTTCACGAAAATATCGCTGTGTAAGGGGTGTAGTGTTTCAGCCAGTTCAAGAAGCAGGTAGAGTAGAGGCAAGTGGTGATTTTAATATCAATTTGTCACAAATAAGACAGATAATCATAGACGATGAAAACAATCCATTTGAGGCGGACGATATGATACCACTGCCTTGTGATCCTCATAAGATTTGTGTAGGTTATGGTGCTAAAACTATAGGCAAAAACAACTATGCCGATATTTTTCCAGTTACAAGTAAGATACCCAAAGAGGTAGTCACAAACCAAAAAGGGACGGTATCGTTTGAACAAGACAAAGAGTTTGTCAAAACAGTGATACAGACGGTTAGTTTAGACACTGCTATGGGTGAAGCTATAATCAAAGACAAGATCAAAAGCAAACTTTTTTGTTGTTGGCCTGACTTTTTGAGTCCTGCCGATATGGGCTATGAAAATGTATATCGTATAGTCATCATGGAGTTTTCTGATATCAATAATTTTGACACTACAAATATCAAACGAGAGTGCAATTTTATGATAGAAAAAAACAAAGTCATACCTTTTAGCACTTATAATATGGGTTTGTCGTCATATGACAGATAGACTATATGAAAACTCTCTTTTATACATAGAAATAGAGCCATCACAAGTGCCATGGCTCAAGATATTTGTCAAGAAACCTACCAAAGAGCTAAGTAGTTGCGATAAAAAAACCAAAGCTATGTTATATCAAACTCTTGATACTATAGAGAAGCATATGTTGCAGTTTTTCAAACCTACGAAAATCAACATAGCATCGTTTGGCAACTACAAACCACAAGTTCACTTTCATATCATGGCGAGGTTCAAAACTGACGACTACTATCCAGAGCCTATGTGGGGTGCGAAACAAAGAAATGACAAACTACACCTACAAAATATAGATGAATTTTATAATTTGTTGGAAAAATATCTTTCAATGCATTTTGTTTGATTATCAAATAATTTTATCATACTAAAGAAAAAACGGATACAATAGATACCAACAGGAGAAACAACAATATGATAGAGATTATTATCATAACTATGCTTATATCAACTATATTGAATTTAGTTTTAAAACAGTTTGAGATACCTACTATCATAGGATACATAGCCACAGGCACAATTATAACATATGGATTTAATCTACACGATGCTATTCATAGTGTTGAACTAAAACAAATAGCAGAGTTTGGTGTAGTTTTTTTGATGTTTACTATTGGTTTGGAATTTTCTGTTAAACATTTATCAAACATGAAAAATGATGTATTTATATATGGAGGTTTGCAAGTTATATTAACCGCAACTTTTTTTTCCTTTTGTGCACACCAGTTTTTTGGTATTGAGATAAAATCAGCTATCATAATCGGTTTGGCTTTGACTTTATCTTCTACTGCTATAGTTTTAAAGCTTCTAAACGAAAGTGGGGACATCAACAAAGCTTACGGTCGTAGAGTTTTGGGAGTGCTACTATTTCAAGATATAGCGGTGATACCTATTTTGCTGATGATTACGATATTTTCTGCTAAAAGCGGTTCTGTGTCTGATTTGCTTTTGATAACTCTTGTCAAAGCTGGACTTTTGTTTGCTGGTTTGTTTATAGTTGGAAAATACCTACTTGAGCCATTTTTCACAACTGTTAGCAAGACAAAATCAGACGAGTTGTTTGTGGGTTCTATCTTGCTTGTAGTGATAGGTGCTTCATATGTAGCGCATATGTTTGGATTTTCCTATTCGTTGGGTGCATTTGTCGCTGGTATGATGATAGCCGAAACACACTACAAATACCAAGTTCAAGCAGATTTGATACCATTTCGCGACCTGCTTTTAGGTATTTTTTTTATCACAGTTGGTATGCAACTTGATTTTGAGATAATTTTTGAAAATATTGCTACAATATCTATTTTGTTGCCTGTTTTAGTAGCTATCAAAATAGTTATCATCTATAGTATATTTAAGTTTGTTTCAAGCTCAAGCTCTCGCGATTCGCTCAAAATTTCTTTGTCTATATTTCAATTAGGTGAGTTTGCTTTGGTTATATTTGAGTTAGCTTTTTCCGAAGACTTATTAGATCCAACAACCGTGCAAATACTCATAGTAGTGGTTGTTCTTACTATGATTATGACACCGTTTGTCTTAAATCGTATAGCAAAAATGGCAGACCTATTAAACCCAACACAAGATATAGATGACAGAACAAAACTAATCCAACACACACTCAAAAATCATATAGTTCTCATAGGATATGGGCGATTAGGTAAGCATATATCCTATCTGATAGAAAAAAATAATATGAAATTTGTAGCAATTGAAGGCGATATCAAAACAGTTAAAGACGCACAAAAACAAAACCTACCAGTGATATTTGGAAACGCATCGCAAAAAAATATATTAGAATCAGTCGCTATCAAAGATGCGGCATCGATCATCATATCTATAGGAAACAGTCAAAAACTACACCATATTTGCCAAACAGTCAATGAACTTACAAAAAATACAAAAACAATAGTCAAGGTCAATAAATTTGAAGAAAAAGAACTATTAGACAAGCTAAATTTGACACATATAGTTGTAGAAACTGAGAAAACTGCTACTGCGATGTTTGATGAAGCTATGAAATGTTCATATACATAAGGTTGATATGATATTATATCTCAAGCTGTAATATAAGGATCAAAATGAAACTATACTCACCTTGGGAAAAAGCATTTAACAAATTATTAACTCCGTTTGAACAATTTTTACATGCACAAACAACTACTGGTTTAGTTTTGATGGGCACTACAGTTTTAGCTCTCATACTTGCCAATTCTCCTTTGTCTGAAATATATTCAGACTTTTTTCACATAACAATTGATTTCAATGTAGGCTCTTGGAAACTATCGCATAGTATTCATCATTGGATAAATGATGGTCTTATGGCTATATTCTTTTTTATGATAGGTTTAGAGATTAAAAGAGAAGTATTAGTAGGTGAACTTTCAAATATCAAAATCGCTATTTTGCCTATCTTATCAGCTATTGGCGGTATGGTATTTCCTGCTATGATATATCTTGCTTTCAATATGGGGCAAGAAGGATCAGCTGGCTGGGGCATACCCATGGCGACAGATATTGCCTTTGCTATTAGCGTGTTGGTTCTTTTAGGCAAAAGGGTGCCTCCATCACTTGTAGCATTTTTAGTAGCGCTTGCTATTGTAGATGATTTAGGTGCTGTATTGGTTATAGCTATATTTTATACTGAACAAATACATATGCTGCCACTTTTTTTATCTGGTGTATCATTTTTGATATTGGTTTTATTTAATCTTTTTGGAATACGTATGATTTTGCCATATTTTATAGTTGGGCTATTTATGTGGTTTTTTATGCTTGAATCTGGTGTTCATGCTACTATCGCAGGAGTTATTTCGGCTATGACAATTCCTTCAAAACCGAGGAGAACTGCTTTAGATTTTAGCAAACACACAAAAAATTTATTAGACGAATACGACAGCTACCCCGTGGGCGTAGACAATACACTGCACGAAAGACAAAAAGCAATTCTCACTAATATAAAATACAGAATAAACTCAATCGGCACTCCCGCTGCTAAACTTGAGCATGACTTGCACTTACCAGTTGCTTTGGTGGTCATACCGCTTTTTGCTTTTGCCAATGCCGGCATAGCTATAGATTTCAACTCCATTAGTGGCACTATCGGACATCCTATTTCGCTTGGCATAATTGCTGGACTTATATTAGGAAAAGTAGTTGGTATATTTGGTGTTGCATGGATAGCTATAAAACTCAAAATAGCATCACTCCCACAAAACAGCACGATATCACAAGTTTTTGGAGTAGCATTTTTGGGTGGTATTGGTTTCACTATGTCTATATTTGTAGCTGATTTAGCATTTATGGACAATGAAAAACTTATATTTAATGCAAAAGTTGGTATATTGATAGCATCATTGTTTGCAGGGCTTTTTGGGTATTTTTGGCTTAAGTATGTTTCAGATAATACTAACATATAAAAAGAGTTGTTGTGCTTGCTGTATGTAAAACAAACAATATCTTAACTTTAAATATATGATAAAAGAAAATATCAAAAAACTCATAGAAAGTCAAAAAATAAAAGAGTTTATATCTAAATACAAAATACCTCGCGAGTATTTATCTGTAAACAGAGCCATGGTTACAAAAGCTTTTCTTATAGGTTTGTTCATAGCATTTATACCTATGCCTATGCAGATGTTATTAGTTGTAGCGATGATGAGATTTTTCAAGTTTAATTTAGCACTATCTATCGCTCTTTGTTGGATTTCAAACCCATTTACGATGTTTTTTATCTATTATATAGAATACTATATTGGTAGCCTGATTTTAAATATTGAGATGGTTCGTGTTGATATGTCATTGAATTGGTTCAACAGCAACTTTGGTAATATTTTTATTCCTTTGTATGTTGGGGCATTTGTTTTGGGATTAGTTGTATCTGTAGCGGTATCTTTTTTGGTAAATTACCTATGGATATATTTTGTAAATAAAAACAAAAAGCTACACTACAAGCAAAGATAATACAGGAAATTTCATATATAAAGCTTTTTTAAATATAAGTTATTGTGATGATTAAAATAACTTTAAGTTTATTTGGATATTGTTTAATATAAAGGAGCAAAAGTGCAAAGAGTTCAAAATTTTCCAATTATGATGTTTACTATCATCATGGGATTTAGTGGTTTTACTATTACATATCAAAAGGCAAACGATATTTTAAACTTTCCATCTATCATATCTGCTGCATTGATAGCAACAACAAGTGTGCTATTTTTTTTCATATGCTTGTTATATTTATCAAAAATAATATTGTATTTCAATGAAGTAAAAAAAGAGTATTCGCATCCAATAAGAATCAACTTTTTTGCTACATTTTCTATATCTTTACTTCTATTTTCAATAATATTTCACGAGATAAACACTACAATCTCTAGTTGGTTTTTTGGTATTGGGGCTGTTTTGCATCTGTTTTTCACATTTAGAACTATATCTTTTTGGGTTGTTAGAAATCAAGACATAACACATACAAATCCGGCTTGGTTTATACCAATAGTTGGCAATGTTTTGGTGCCTGTTGCTGGTATAGATGTAGTTTCAAACTATATTTTGATGTTTTATTTTTCTATTGGTATATTTTTTTGGATAATTTTATTTGCTTTTATTTTTAATAGAATTATTTTCCATCATCAATTAGCACAAAAATTTTTGCCGACTTTATTTATACTTATAGCTCCACCTGCTATTGGATTTATAGCTTATGTCAAACTATATGGCAGTATTGATATGGTAGCTTTATTTTTGTTTAATATAGGTATATTTTTCACAATGCTTGTGATTTTTATGTATAAGCAGTTTTTTGGTATAAAATACGCTATATCTTGGTGGGCATATATATTTCCGCTTGCATCTATGACAATCGCTACTATGCTATTTTACAAGCTTACAAGTTTTGAGTTTTTGTATTTTTTATCCTATTTTTTGGTAAGTTTGCTTAACATTATGTTTATTATAGTATTATATAAAACAATCAAAAATATTTTTAAAAAAAATATCTGTATTGAGGAGTAGATGTGAAATATATTAAAATTTTATTGTGGTTTTTTCTTGTAGTGTTTGTCCTGCTTGTTGTTGTTGATATATATAAAAAAATCACTACTGAAAAAGGCTCTGGTGTCTCAAAGAGAGTAGAGTGTCAAACAAAAAGCACAACTTTTGAAAAAATACACAATACAAATCAAATTAAAATAGCTCAAGAGTTGATGACATCGGGCAATTATATATTACAAAGCGAGATACAAAAATCTGTCTATGCCGCAAGCAAACTGTTTGAATATATATCAAAAGAAGATATTGACAATATCACCAAAACACAAATAGAAAGAATATCAAAAATCAAAATAGAAAAAAAAGATAATCTCTTGATATCTTATTATACAAGAGAAAATGACATAAAAGATCCGGGCAAAAAAAGTAAAAAAAGTAAACAATATGCTGGGTATTTGGTATATGAGTTTAAATTGAGCGACAAAACAGTTTATAAGATACAAACTGATTTCGATGACTTTCAAGGAAAAGACATAGAAAATAGAATATCATGTGTGATAACATCGTTTATGAGTATTACAGAATGATAAGTATTATAAAAAATATGAAACACAAGAATACTTACAGCCGTAAGTTAGAAATTGACACAGATTTTATATCGGGGTCAAGGGGCACAAACGAGGCATAAAAATAAACAAAAAAAGGAAAAATATGAGTTATAGAATACAAAGATACTGGGCATATATAGTTGCTACTATTATAGCAATTGGAGTGCCATTTGTGCAAATAGGAGGCAACCAATTGTTTTTATTGTCGTTTGACAAAAAACAACTTCACCTTATGGGAGTGGCTTTTGATATGCAAGAGTTATATATGATGCCATTTTTACTTATGATACTTTTCATAGGTATATTTGCAATGACCGCAATTGGCGGTAGAGCTTGGTGTGGTTGGGCATGTCCTCAAACTATATTTAGGGTTATATATAGAGACTTAATAGAGAGCAAGATGCTTGGTTTAAGGCGTATAAAAAACAAACAAAAAGAACCAAACTGGAAAGAACCAAAAAATGCAATAAAAAGAGTTGTTGCTATATTGATATGGTCTGCTTTGTCGTTGTTAGCAGCTGCTGATTTTATGTGGTATTTTGTGCCGCCTGCTGATTTTTTTGCATATATGAGTGAGCCTATGGAGCATACAGTTTTGCTTGGCTTTATAGTTGGTATAGCTTTATTTTTGGTATATGATGTAGTGTGGCTCAAAGAAGACTTTTGTATATATATATGTCCTTATTCGCGAGTTCAATCAGTATTATATGATGATGATACTATCCAAGCAATATACCACAATCATAGAGGCGGTGATATATACAAAGATAATAAAAAGATAGTATTTAAAACAAGCGATTTAGAGACATCTCAAGAGTGCACCACTTGTCAAAGTTGTGTTACCGTATGCCCTACTGGTATTGATATACGAAAAGGTATGCAGTTAGAGTGTATTAACTGTCTTGAGTGTGTAGATGCTTGCACCACTGTTATGGGCAAGCTTGGCAAAGAAAGTTTAGTGCAGTGGGCAAGCAGCAAAAAAATAGACGAAGGCATAAATAGTGTATTTTTTAGAAAAAAGACGATGATGTATATAGTAGCACTTGTTTTGATAGTTGGTATGTTATTTGTTATGGGTGGCAAAAAAGAGTATATGCTTTTAAATATCAACAAAACAACCCAGCTATATAAAATAAAAGAGGATGGCAAAAAAGTTGTAAACAACTATGTTTTGCTTTTCCAAAATACCCAAAAACAAAAACTCACATATCATCTTGAAGTTATAGGAGCCTATAAAGATGCGATCAATATAGAGAGATTTTCGCCATTTGTATTAAGTGCTGGTAAACTTAGCAAAAAAGTAATACGACTATCAACTACAAAGAAACTTACAAATAGTAGCAAATCAAGCAGTCCAATAACAATACAACTAAAAGCATATGCCGCAGAAGATAACAAAGTAGTAGTATTTAGAGATGTAGTTTTTGTATATCCAAGAGCAGATAAATTGAAAATAGAAGGGCAGATATTTTCACCGCCAAAAACGATGCCCGAGTAGTTTAAAATTTATTAGATACAATATGTTATGAAAAATATATTGTATCTATTTGTATTTATATTTGTTTTATTGGTATCTGGTTGTGACCAAAAATCAAGTGGGAGTGGAGGTAGCTCTGGCAATACATATGTGGCTCCTGAGAAAAAAGTTTATATGCCTTATGTTCCATCTCAAAATATGGCTATAGATAGCTCACTTGATATTAATCTTACTGCCACAGACCGTGATGGTGCTACAATATCTTATGACGATATAAAGTGTGTCAAAAACTGTGGCAACATTGCAGTATCATTGAACTTAAACACAATCAATATCATATCAAGTGGTGGCTGGAGTGGATATAGTCAAATATCTTTTGTAGGAGACAACCAAGATAAAAATGCTACAAATATATTTACTGTATTTGTAGGAGATATCAAAGACAGTGATGGCGACTTTATCAGTGATATAATTGAAGATAACTTTGGTTTAGATAGTAGCAACCAAGACCAAGACAGTGATGGTGTGCTCGATGGCAATAGCAGCTCTATTTCAGCTATATCAGACCAATTTTTCAACAACCAGTGGTATATTCAAGCTATATCAAAAAATATAAATAGATTTCACCCTATAAGCACGAGACCAATACAAGGCCGCGACTTAAATGTTATGAACATATACAAAAAATATATGGGTTATAATGGTGGCAATCCAATAGTGGTGCAAATAGTTGATACGGGTGTAGATATGGACCACGAAGATCTTAAACCAAATATAAATCTACCACTTAGTCGCAATAGTCTGACAAGACAAAATGGCGAACTAATAGACAATAACGGACACGGCACTATGTGTGCTGGCATTGTGGGTGCGAGAGCATTTAATGGCATCGGTGTGCGAGGTGTAGCACCATTTGTCTCAATAGCTGCATCAAACTGGCTATCTTATGCATCTATACCAGAACTTGAAGAGGTATGGACCCAAAATGACCCATATGGTGTCATAAGCATAAGTTCAAATAGCTGGGGTAGCAAATATGTAAACGATGATTTGGTATTTGAAGAGCTTATGGAATATGGAGCAAAAAACTTAAGAGTAGTCAATGGCAAACCAAAAGGCAAGATATATCTCATGGCTGCTGGCAACGGAAGAGACAAAAACCATGACTGTGGCTTACAATATATAAACTCAAACAAATATGGCATAACAGTTGGGGCATTAACTCACGAAAATAACCATACATCATATTCATCATCTTGTTCAAATTTGTATGTAAGCGGATACGGCGGTGAGATGTCTTATGACAAACCAGCTATAACCACTACATATATATCAGGTCAATCAAAAATTGATACGCCATATTGGGTTATGACAGATGAAAATGGAATACAATGTTTCACAAATGATGGATCATGCAGTAGTGATACATTAACTTGGGGCGACGATACAAAACAAAACTACACATATAAAATGAACGGAACCAGTGCTGCTACTCCTTCTGTAGCAGGGGCATTAGCTTTGGTAGTTGAAGCTTGTGCAAATCTAACTCTAAGAGACATAAAACACCTCATAGCCAAACACTCAACACAAGTAGACAGCTTGAATACAAGTTGGAAAACTAATAGTGCAGGATATCACCATAGCGTGGATTATGGTTTTGGTTTGATAAATCCAGCTGCTATGATAAACGAGTGTGAAAATAGCATAGAGAACATAGGCGAAGCTTCAAGCGATACACAAACTTTGTATAATTTTGATTTAGATATAGATTCAAATACCGCTAACAACAAAAATTTCACTATAAATAGCACTAAAACTATAGAGTGGGTTGGGCTTACAATATACAGTTCACACGCAGATGCTACCAGCTTACAACTAAATCTTACATCACCATCTGGCACAAAGACTAGATTAATGCTTGGCAACAATAGCGCTGGGTATTTCAATTTTTATAAATTTGGCTTTCGTATAGGTTCGGTGGCATTTTATGGTGAAACAGCAAATGGTCAGTGGAACTTAGAAGTAGAAAACAAAAACACAACAACCAGCACCATAAGAAAAATAGAGTTTGAAACATATGGCAACCCATAATATATCAACAAAAAGGAACTAATATGAAAACGATATCAATACTATTGGTTGTAGTATTTTTAACCAGTTGTCAAAAAGCAAACAGCTCACAACCACTGATGATAAAAAGTATAAAAAATGGAATAATAATAGACAAAAGTATAAAAATAAAATCAATCGCAGCAACAAATGAAAAAAGCGCCGCTCAAAGCAGCGGTGTCAAAAATTATGTATACAAAAATGGTGCCAAATTTAATTCAAGAAGTGATATACTGATAAAATTTAAACAAAATATAAATATAAAAAAGTTTGAAACAAAATACAACCTAAAGTTTAAAAGAAATTTAACTTCAGGCGATATATTGTTTGAAAATATCTCTGGCGATACTCTTGTGATTATAAACGAAATTTTAAACGAAAATCACGACAAAATAATACGAATTATGCCAAACAGAATTTTAAATGTTTTGCCTATATGAGTTGCGATATATGTGGTGCAAAAAAAAGTGATATCAAATATCAAGTTAAACCAAAAGAATCTTATATAAATATATGTGAACTTTGTTTATCTCAAATAGAACAAAACGACCCACAAAAACTAAACCTAAATCATTTGAGATGTCTTGACAACTCTATGTGGAGCGAAGATGAAGCAGTTTTGGTAGTTGTATATAGGCTTTTAACAAAGCTGCAATATCAAGACAAAATGGATATGATCTATTTGCGTGATGAAGTTATGACATGGGCACATTATGATACTACTGCTAACACACACAAAGATGCACACGGAGTTGTATTAAATAGTGGTGATAGTATCACTATCATCAAAGACTTACCAGTCAAGGGTGCCGGTTTTGTAGCAAAACAAGGCCAAGTAGTCAAAAATATATCGCTTGATAAAAATGACACATCTTTAGTATTAGGTAAAATAAACGGTATATCAGTGTATCTTAAGTGTTCGTTTATAAAAAAACGCTGATGTCAAATATATATTTACTCAACGACCAAAAGTTTGATGGCGTAAAAAACTTACCGGTATTTACCATAAACTATCTGCCGACAGATATAAATTTTGATGATTTTGATTATATAATTTTCACATCTAAAAATGCTATAAAAGCGGTAGATAGTTTCGCAAATAACTGGAAAAAAATACCCTCTTTAGTCATAGCCCCAAACACAGCAAAAGTAGCCAAAGCCTATGGTGGAAAAGTAGAGTTTGTAGGCACTAAATCGTATGGCGATGAGTTTGCTGTCGAGATACTAAATATTGCCAAAGAAAAAAAACTTCTATTTTTAAGAGCAAAAGAAGTTATGTCAAACCTTTTTGATATACTTAAACATCACAATATAGATATAACACAAAAGATAATATATGAAACAATTGTATTGGAATTGAACAAAAACAAACAGCCACCGCCAGACAGCACAATAATATTTAGCTCGCCTTCGTCTGTGGCAGGATTTTTACATAACTTTGTGTGGCTTGATAGCTACAAAGCCGTGGCTATCGGCAAAACTACAGCTTCAAGTTTGCCGCCATATATCAACTACAATACGGCAAAAATACCCAGTATAAAAGAGGCGGTTAAAACTGCAAAATGTTATATATAGACGAGATATTTGGGCCAACTTTGCAAGGCGAAGGTAAATATGCTGGAAAAGTATCAATATTTATAAGGTTTGCAAAATGCAATATGACTTGTAGTGGATTTGGTGTGCCATACGATGGCGATAAACAAGGTTGCGATAGTTTTCACGCAGTAGACACCATATATAAAAACTTTTGGCAAAAGTTTGACAAAGCAGGTGTAGTGATATCCAAGCTGGAAAATTTGTCAAAAAGTTGCGATGTGGTTGTAACTGGTGGCGAGCCGCTTTTATATTGGGATGATAAACAGTTTCAAAAGATGCTTAAATATTTTGTGAGGAAGAAAAGACGAATAACCATAGAGACAAATGGCACAATAGATATCAAGTTAGATAAAAAATGGCAAAAGAATATTGTGTTCTCAATAGGCTTAAAACTATTCAACTCCGGCGAACCAAAGCACAAACGATTAAATACAAAAGCTCTAAACAACATAATATCATATACAAAAAATGTATACTTGAAGTTTGTGATAGATAACGCAAAAGCAAATGAAATCATAAAAGAGATATTGGCTATACAAAGTTTATTTGCCAATACCGATATATATCTTATGCCTTTAGGACACGATGCCAAAAATGTAGAGCTTCATAGTTATATCACAGCTCAATTAGCTATAAAGTATGGCTATAATTACAGCGACAGAACTCACATACGATTGTGGAACAACGAGAGAAAAAGATAAATAAAATTATATAGCACTATGTGTTATATTGTTGTGCCATATTTTATTTGTCGTTATTTTTATCTCCTATTGGTTTAAATATCAAAAGCAAAACAGGTAGCAAGAATAGATCAGATAAAATAGCCATAACCATAGCGACTATAGTCAGGACACCAAAATATATCGTAGGTATGAAGTTTGACAACACCAACACAGCAAAACCAACTACTATAACTATAGATGTGTATGACATAGCTTTGCCTATACTTTTGTGTGAGTTAAACATAGCTTGTGTATAATCACCACAATTTTTAACTTCAAGTTTAAATCTGTGAATATAGTGTATAGTATTATCTACTGCAATTCCTATGCTTATAGCTGCTATTGTGATAGTCATCATATCAAGTGGTATAGCAAACCAGCCCAAAAATCCAAATATAACTCCAACTGGAGCAGTGTTTGCTACTATAGCTACAAGCGATAACTTAAAAGATCTAAAAAGTATCAAAAACATAATAAAAAGTATGAGTATTACTACTGATATTGTTTTGATTTGTGAATCAAAAAGTGATTGAAGCATATTGTTATATATCACTAAAAGGTTAGTTATTTTGTAGCTTTCAAATTTTGGGTCTAATATATCTTTTAGATCTTTATCTATTTTTTTGAGCAGTTCATTTCGTCTTAAATCTTTATTTGAATCTAAAACTCTGCTTGATACTCTTAGTTGGTTGTTTTGTATATCTACATATTGGTTTAGAAGTATATCTTTGTGTTTTTTTGGCAACTCTTTATACAACAAAGCATATGTGAGGCTGTCAAGCTCTTTGTTGTCATTTAGAAGTTTGCCAATAGTAGCTACGGTATGAAGCGAATTTACTTTGCCTACACTATCTAAACTATCAAGATAATTATGCACTTTTTTAACAGTGTTCAATTTATCGATTGTGAACCAATAATCCTCAGCGCTTTGTTTGCTATCAGGTTCATCGCTAAACTCATCGTCAAAGCCCTCAACTATAGGTTTGTCATCTACTTCTGTTGCGATGGTTTTCTCATTGTCTTTAAATGTGATGATAATATCAAGCGGTGTAGTGCCGCCTAATTTTTGGTCAAGCACTTTCATACCTTTGTATATATCTGTATCTTTTTTAAAATAATCAATAAAACTATTCTCTACTATTAGTTGTTTTGCTCCGGTTATCGAAAACAATACAAAAACAACTGACAAAACTATTATAAGTGTTTTGTTGGTTGATACAAAAGATGCAATACTTGCAGTAAAAGTTTGTTTTTTGATAAATTTAGTTTGTTGTTTTTGAAAAAACAATAAAATGGTAGGAAATAAAATAAATGTGCTCAACAAAGAATATACAATACCAATACTCATTATAAATCCAAAGTTAGATATAGGCACGATACCACTAAATACAAGCGAGGTGAAACCGGCTATTGTAGTAATCACCACAAAAAACGATGGCTTTGACATAGCTTTAACAGTATCAAAAAGCAACTCTTTGTTTGGTTTGCGTGGATACAATTCTAACAATTCATTGTATTTGACTATCAAATGTATCACAAGTGATATATTCATAATAAGCTGCAAAGATATAAAATTTGATGACACTACGGTTATATCAAGTCCCATCATAGCCAATGTCCCAGATGTCAAAACAATAGAAACAAAACTTATAAAAAGTGGCAACACAACCCATCGTATTTGCCTAAACAAAAAATAAAGCACCACAACCAAAAGCACGGCAATCAAACCGCCAAATAGTCGCAAATCACTTTTTACGAACTCTACTAAATCATCGGCTATCATATTAACTCCGCCCAGCCTTAATTCACCGCTATTTTCATATGATTTCAAGATTGATCTGATTTTAGTTATGTTTTTGTGATTTTCATCTTTTAGATTGTTTAGATACTCTTTTTTAGACAGGGTGCTATTTTTATCGTATAGTTTATCTGCTTTTAAATTGACTACTATAGCTGTAGTGGTAAAATCTTCACTTACAAGTGCTTTTTTATACAAAGCTGAGTTCAAAAACTCCTGTTTTACCAAATCTTTATCTATATCGTGTGTCTCTATCGTTGGTATATCGTCTATGAGCTCTTTTATAGGACGAATTGGCGATTGTAAAAGTGGCACATTTAATATATTAGTTGTAGATGAAACTACATCTAAACTATTTAACTCACTACTTATTAAACTTATAGTCTCTAAACTTTTTTTATCAAGCAAGTAGCCTTTTGGCTTAAATGTGACGACCAATATAGATGGATTGGCAAATCTTTTTTGTATATCTTTGGTTAATACTAAGTCTTCGTCCTCTTCGAGCAAAAGAGAGTTTGCACTTGCGTCTATTTGCAAGTGTGTTGCTTGATACAAAAACCAGGCAAAAACAACTACGAACAATACGAACAAAAGTTTAGTGTATTTAAATAAAAAATTGTTGTATAGTTTATCTAACATAAATTTATCTATTGTTCTCTCATTTTATCCATAAGGTTATCTACAGCACCTCTATTTAATATAGCGCCAAACTGGGCTCTGTCAGATTTGATTATACTCACACCTTTGATGATGACATCATATACCAACCAGCTGTTTTTTCCTTTTTTATCTATGTCTGGTTTATAAAACTTAAAATCAACATCAAATGAATTTTTTGCGTTATCAACGATAGATGAATATATCACCACTTTGTTTGGCTTTAGTTGTTTTGTGAACTTTACATTCATATTTGAGTCAGTAAAGTTGTCAATTTTTGTTGAGTATGAACTTTGCATCTTCTTTTTATATAACTTGACAAACTCATTTTGTTGTGTTTCGTTAAGCTTTCGCCAATTTTTTCCCATACTTAACTTTGCCATCAGCTCAAAATCAAACATCTGTTCTGACGATTTGATTATATTGCTGTGTTTTTGTTCTTTTGATATTGTTTGGTCGTTCAATATCTTTATAGTGTTTTCAAAAGTGTTTTCAAACAACTCTTTGACCGTGTTTGTATCATCAGCAAACGACACACTAACCAACAACAAACCAACTAATACTATCTTGTTTATATTTATCAAAATTTTCATATTTATCCTTTTTAGCAATTTTATAAAATTACTTTTATTTTTGAACCTCATTATATCTAAATTGTTCGTATACATTCTTAAGAAATGGATATAGATATAAAGCATCCTTTTTCAGTTGTCTATACTGCTTCATTTTCACTGGCGATTCGTTTATAATTTTGAACAATCTTATAGCTACATATTGCTCATAATTTTTCACTATATCGTATTTTGGGTTTATAGGATCTATCTCAAAATCTACAAAATCGCCAAGAAGATCTCTAAAATTTGATGGTCCCAATAGTGGCACAACTATATGACAACCAGTGCCCACACCATAAAAACCCAAAGTTTGACCAAAATCTTCATTGTGCGTTTTCATATCAAACATAGTTTGTGCTGGTTTAAAAAACCCCAACAAACCAAAAGTGGTATTGATAGCAAAAGTTCCGGTCTCTTCGAGGCTTTTTCTAAATTTAAGCTGAAGCAGATTATTGATAACTCTTTTTGTATATAAAAGATTATAAAAAAAGTTGTCTATGCTAACTCTTATTTGTTTAGTTGTGATTGTTTCATATCCTTTAGATACAGGTGTGAGAACATTGATATAAAAACCATCGTTAAATGATGTGGCAACTTCGTTGTATCCGTCAAGCCACATACAGTTATTTTCTTTGTTCTCGTTGCTATTGTCATCATCAAATTCATCGCTGAACTCGTCGGCGAACTCATCTTGCTTGCTTTGGGTTTTTTGTGTTTTGTTTTCATCAAGCTTTTGTATATTGTTGTTTTGTTTTGTGTCGTTCATATTTGTTTGTTTGTTAGAGCACCCAGCAAACAACAAAACAACAACAAATATATATATATTAAATCTCATAATCCACTACAATAAAACTAAAATAACTTTATGCCTAATCAGCTACATTATCTGCAAAACTATTGTGCTGGGGTGTTGTATTTTCTATATAACCCATATTTACAGCTGCTTTGCTGATTTTTTTTCTTAGCAAATTTAACTTCATATTGTGGAGTTTTGAGTATTTTATGATCTCTATCTCCCTTTCGCTTTCGTTGTGAACTGTATATAGTCTTTTGATAAATGGCTTTGGAGTTTGTATAGATATATAATGAAAATAATTATCTCTACAGTCATTTGAGCAAAAAGCCTTGCTCATGGTTATCTTTTTTTTACAATACGGACAAAATGGCATATTATACTTCCTTGTGTCGGGCTTTTGTAGTGCCCTTTATATTTTTTTGGTATTATACCCAAAAAAACTGATTTTGTCAAATAAAATTAAAAAAAGAGAAAATATGTATAAATATATAGCTATATCAGGTGGTGGAACCGGCGGGCACTTAAGCATAGCAAAGATTATCATTGATAAATTTTATGGACTAAACTTCAAGGTCATATATATAGGTTCGACAAAAGGGGCAGATAAAACTTGGTTTGAAAATTATGAAAATATTGAAAAAGCATATTTTTTGCCTACAACTGGAGTAGTTGATAAAAATATCTTTGGAAAAATGAAAGCTATGGTAAATATATTGAAACAAACATCAAAAGCTATAAATATACTCAAAACTCACAACATATCAAAGGTCATAAGCGTAGGAGGGTTTAGTGCGGCACCTGCTTCATTTGCGACAATAGTATCAAGAAAACAACTTTTTATACATGAACAAAACTCAGTTATGGGTATGTTAAATCGGCTTTGCAAACCATTTGCAAAAGAGGTATTTGGAAGTTATGACAATGCCACATACAAAATAGACTACCCAGTAAATCAAATATATTTTAAGCTCCAAAGAAAACGAAAATATATAAAACATATTATATTTCTCGGTGGCTCTCAAGGAAGTGTAGCTATAAACAATTTCGCTTTAAAAGTAGCACCAATACTGCACAAAAATGACATAAAAATATCGCACCAAACAGGCGAAAAACATACAGAAAATATAAAACAAAGTTATGAAAACATTGGTATCAAGGTTGATTGTTTTGGATTTACAGATAAGTTGTTTGATAAACTTGAAAAAAGCGATATGGCAGTATGCCGTGCAGGAGCAGGCACTGTTTGGGAACTATGTGCTATGGGTTTGCCAGCTATATTTTTGCCGTATCCTTATGCTGCTTCAAATCACCAATGGTCCAATGCAAAGTTTCTAAAAGATATAAAAGCATGTGAGATTGTAGATGAAAAAAACATAACACAAGATATACTTATGAAGTTCATAACTAATTTTAAACAAAAACAAAGCACTCTTATGACACAACAAATATCGCCAAACCAAACAGACAAAATCATAAAAAGTATATTGGTATGACGATAATAGACTCAATCATACTTGGTATAGTCGAGGGTTTGACTGAATTTTTGCCTATATCATCGACTGCGCATTTGATATTAACTGCAAATTTTTTAGGTTTGGAGCCAAATATGTCTCTCAAGGCATTTGAAACTATAATTCAACTTGGTGCTATAGTCGCTGTGGTATTTATATATAAAGACAGAATACTATTTGATGTATCATCAAAGAAAAGTTATAACACTACGATGAAACTATGGCTTAAACTTTGTTTGGCTTTTGTGCCTACTGGGTTGGTTGGGTTGTTTTTTTATTCGTTTATCAAAGAGTTGTTTAATTTTCAAGCATCGTTATATTTTATGGCTGCAACTGGTGTGGCTTTTTTGATAATCGAGTGGCTTCATGATGAAAAAGCACACCACATAAAAGACATAAATAAAACATCGTATATCAAGTCTGTATTGATAGGTTGCTTTCAAGTTATATCGCTACTTCCTGGAGTTTCAAGGTCAGGGGCAACTATCATGGGCGGTATGCTTTTGGGTTTGAAGCGAAAAACTGCTGTTGAGTTTTCATTTTTATTGGCTATTCCTACTATGCTTGTAGCAACTGTTTATGAGCTATATAAAGGATATGGTGTTTTCAAATACGATGAGATGTTTTTAATCGGTGTCGGTTTTTTTGTATCTTTTGTGTCCTCTTATGTTGCTGTTAAGTGGTTTTTGAAGTTTATAGAAAAATACAGTTTTGTTCCTTTTGGTATATATCTCATAGTTTCATCTTTGGTTTTATTTTTTGTGCTATAAGATGTCACAATACACTACGATAATATGATATTTTTAAAAAAAGAACTCAAAACAAATAGGAACCCCGCAACTACTTATCAGAGAAATTCGCCTTGTGAACCACTACCGCTTTTCTGGTCGGGGCAAAAATTTCAATAATATATAACTATAAACAACCTAACATACCTTGCTAATTCTACATATAGCCCCAGACAAGTCAGGGGTTCCGGGATGAGCGACGAGGCAGGAGTGACGAGAGACGATATGAACTATGGTATTTTTAAAAATAACTCAAAACAACTCACAATCACAAAACTTGTCTAATACCGATACTTAAGGTCAATTCTCCCCAAACCTTAAAGTTAGCTAAAATTCAGCAAACTTTAAGGTTGGTAGGATATAATGCGAATAAAAAGGAAAAAGATGAAATTCACAAAGATGAAAAACAAAGCCGATATCCAAAGGTCTTGGGTGCTCATAGATGCCAAAGACCAGATATTTGGTAGACTCATAACCAAAGTCGCTACGATACTAAGAGGCAAAGACAAAGTATATTGGACACCTACTATTGATTGTGGTGATTATGTCGTCATAATTAATGCTTCACAAGCAAAATTTACAGGCAACAAAATGGAAGCAAAAAACTACTATACTCACTCAGGCCATTTTGGCAGTACAAAAACTCACAAGATGAGCGATATGCTAGAAAATTCACCAGAAAAATTGTATAAGTTGGCAACCAGAGGTATGTTACCAAAAACAAAACTTGGCAAAGAGATTATAAAAAAACTAAAAGTATACAAAGGTGACACACACCCACATACAGCACAAATAAAGGAACTATAATATGGCAAAAGTTTATGCAACAGGAAGAAGAAAAACATCAGTGGCAAAAGTATGGTTAGAAGCTGGCAAAGGTGAGATAACTATAAACAACTTAAGTTTAGACCATTGGTTAGGCGGGCATGAAGCTATCAAAAAAAGAGTCAAACAGCCACTTGAGGTATCAAAACAATTAAGCTCGGTCAATATCAAAGCTACTACGCTTGGAGGTGGGTATTCGGCACAAGCAGATGCAGTGCGACATGGTATCAGCAGAGCATTGGTAAATTTTGATGAGCAGTTTAGAGCTGTGCTTAAACCATATGGACTTCTCACACGAGACGCAAGATGTGTAGAGAGAAAAAAATATGGGCGAAAAAAGGCGAGAAGAAGCGGACAGTTCTCTAAAAGATAATTTTTCTGGATTTTTATGTATAAGGTTTTCTTGATTTGTTTGCTTGTCGTAGGTTCAAACTCACAAACTTTGAACTTAAGTTTGTCATCAAATCCGAGCAGAATAAATCCAATACTCTCAACAGATAGCGCAAGCAGTGAGATAAGTGGCTGGATATTTAATGGTTTGTTCAAATACGATAAAAATGGCGACATTATAAACGATTTAGCTTCAAGCTACTATTTTGAAAACAATACAACACTTATAATCAATCTAAAAAAGGGTGTGTTGTGGCATGACGATAAACCATTTGGTGCTAAAGATGTATTGTTTACATACAATCAAATCCAAAATCCGAAAGTTTTCACACCTTTGAAATCATCGTTTGAGTTTGTAAAGTCGGTGAAAATTATAAACAACACCACTATAAAAATAACATACAAAGAACCGTATTTTAAAAGTTTGCATATATGGATGACTGGTATGCTACCTAAACATATACTACAACACGAGCCAGATATTATGACATCAAACTTTAACAAACAACCAGTTGGCACAGGTGCCTATACCATAAATAAGTTTATAACTTCGCAAGACATAACTTTGAAAAAATTTGATAAATATTTTGGCGACAAACCAAAAATAGACACGATATCTTACAAATATCTACCAGATATCAATACAGCTTTTTTTGCACTGAAGCAACAATCTATCGATATAGGTAGCTTGACACCTCTTCAAATTGATAGGCAAATATCAAAAAAATTTAGAGAAAATTTCCAAATAGTTCAAAAACAAAGTTTTAGCTATACTTATATGGGATTAAACCTACAAAATAAAAAATTTCAAAACAAAAACATAAGAGAGGCTATAAGCTTAAGTATAAATAAACAAGAGCTTGTAGATATACTATTTTTTGGTTATGGGGAAGTTTGTCATGGACCATTTTTGCCAAATAGTTTTGCCTTTAACAATAAAATCAAATCAAACAAACAAAATATCAATAAAGCCAAACAACTTCTAAAAAAGGCTGGATACGATGAAAAAAATCCGCTAGTTTTTACGACTATTACTAACTCAAACAACCCTACAAGAGTATATGCGACACAAATCATCCAGCACCAACTTCAAAAAGCTGGCATAAAGATGAACATACGAGTGCTTGAATGGCAGGCATTTTTGAACACTGTTGTGTTGCCTAAAAATTTTGAGGCAGTTGTGTTGGGTTGGGGGCTGTCGCTTATGCCAGATGCCAAACCTCTATGGCACAGTAGCAGTAGCAAAAAAGGGGGCTTCAACTTTGTGGGATATGACAACAAAAAGGTTGACAAGCTTATAGAAAGTTCTGCAAAATTGATAGACAAAAAGAAGTTGTCAAAAGCATACAAAGAGATGTTTAAGCTTATAGCTTATGATATTCCTTATATATTTTTATATATACCAAATAGCATAACTGCAATAAACAAAAATATCAAAAATATCAAACCTGCATTTACAGGAGTTTGGCACAATCAGCACCAATGGGAGAAAATAAAATGATAAACGATATAGATAAGTTAAAAAACGAAATAAAAAAAACAATAGTAGGACACGATGAACTAATCGATGGTATGCTTATAGCTTTGATTAGCGGTGGGCATATATTGGTAGAAGGGGTGCCGGGGGTTGCTAAAACTACTGCTGTAAAATCATTGTGCAAAGCTATCAAACTAAATTTTAAAAGAATTCAATTTACTCCTGATTTGTTGCCAAGTGATATAATAGGCCATGAGATACTTGATATGAAAAACAATAACTTCAAAGTCAAACAAGGACCTATTTTCACCAATATGTTATTGTGCGATGAGATAAATAGAGCAGGAGCCAAAGTCCAAAGTGCCCTACTCGAAGCTATGGCAGAAAATCAAGTTACTATTGGTGAGAGTAGTTTTAAACTTCAACAGCCGTTTATGGTCATGGCTACATCAAATCCAATAGAGCAAGATGGCACATACGAACTACCAGAAGCTTCACTTGATAGGTTTATGCTCAAATTAAAAGTTGATTATAACACCATAAGTGAAGAGTTTGAAATAGTTCAAAAGGTAGTCAAAAAAGATTTTGGCAAAACCCAAGCTATATTAGATACAACCAAGCTACAACACCTACAAAATATGATAGAAGACATACATATAGACGATGAGCTTATCAAGTATATAGTCAAGATAGTATTTGCTACAAGGCAGCCAGAAAATTTTGAACTTAGTAGTATCAAAAAATATATTGAGTTTGGAGCAAGTCCTAGGGGGACTATATCGTTGTTTAAAGCTTCAAAAGCATTTGCTTTGTTAAATAAAAAGCAGTTTGTGACACCTTATCATATATCACAAATGGCATATATGACTTTAAGACATAGAATACGATTAAGTTATGAAGCAGTTGCCGATGATATAGATAGCGACTACATAATCAAAAAAATTCTAAACAAAATTCCTACTCCGTGACAAAAAAAAATATCATAAAACTAAAAACCTCAAAAGCAGTATTTTCAAATATTAGTGGTTCGCACAACTCTATGATTAGTGGCGATGGTTTGGATTTTAAAGATATACGACAATACAATACAAGTGATGATATTCGTCATATAAACTGGAGTGTTACCTCAAGAACAAACGAAGTAGCCATAAATATATTCAATGAAACAAAACAACTTGATGTCTCTTTGATATACCTGAACAGTTCTTCTATGCAGTTTGGTTCAAATATTGCAAAATTTGATATAGTTTATGATTGTGTGGCTATTTTGGGTTTGAGTTTGTTTAAATCAAACGATAGTTTGACAACTATTTTTTACAATCAAGGTGAAAATAAATTTTATCATAAAACAACCGACAGAAGAGTTTTGCCAAATATACTGAAAGATATCGAAACACTAAATAAAAAAGATATAAACAACAACCTACAAACATATCTTATGAACAAAATCAAAAAAAGAACACTCATGGTAATAGTCGGAGATTTTTTGCAGCCAATTGAGCTAAAACTTCTTTCAAAAAAACATGACCTTCGTGTGATAATAGTTCGAGACAAACTTGAAGAGCAACTTAAATTCACAGGTGAGTTAAATTTTCAACAATTTTCAACAAACAGTTTGTTGTCTACAAATATCGACACAAAGGCTATACACCAATACAATAAGCATATGAAAAAACATGATGATTCTCTTGTGAGATATTTCAAAAAAAATAAAATCAAACATCAAAAAATTTATACTTATGACAATGTATTAAAAAAACTTCAAAAGTTTTTTCAATGAGTTTAGAAAATTTACGAGATATAAAAGATTTTGAATATCTTGCCATAAGTTGGCATATCTATTTGACTATTGGTAGTATCGTGCTTTTGTTTTTGATAACAATAGTAGCTATAGTTTTATACAAAAAAAGAAAGAAAAAAACCCAAAACATAATTCAAAAAGCCACAACACTACTAAAACATTTAAGTTTTGATGCCGACGATAAAAAGCTTATATACAGCTTCACTATATATAGTAAAATAATATCAAACAAACAAGATGAAAACTTAAACAGCATTTTAAAACTATTACAACCATATAAATACAAAAAACAAAACTTGAAACTAAGTGAAGATATAAAAACCAAGATGAAAAAATATATAATGAGTGTCTCTTGAGTTTGTTGTATCCTTGGGTTTTAGCACTATTGCCTATATATGTGCTGTGTATCAAATTTTGCAAACCAACGCGACAAACAATAAAGTTCTCAAATACTAAAGTTTTGCAGCAAATCACAAAACAAAAAAACATAACTGCTGAGATTTTGAAGTTTTTAATTGTAGTTTGCATGGTCGCAGCTTTAAGCTCACCTGTCAAAAAACACACTATAATGTTCGACAATACAAAGGGTTATGAGATATCTTTGATATTTGACATAAGTGGTAGTATGCTTGAGGCAGATAAATTTGACATAAGCAAAAAAATAGTCCAAGAGTTCATAACTACAAGATCAAATGATGCTATAGCATTAAGCATATTTGCTGACTTTGCTTACATAGCATCGCCACTAACATACGACACCAAATCCATAATCAAACTACTTGAGTATCTTGAAGTAGGAGTAGCAGGCAAAAGAAAGACAGCTTTGTATGAAGCTATTTTTCTAAGTTCAAATCTATTTAAAAACAGCAAATCAAAAAATAAAATAGCTATAGTTCTAACCGATGGTTACGATACTGCAAAAACTGTGCCACTACAAGTAGCCATAGATAAAGCAAAAGATTTAGATATAAAAGTTTATTGTGTTGGGGTAGGAAATGAACGCGATTATGATGCAAGTGTATTAGAATATATATCAAAACAAACTGGTGCAAAATTTTTTCAAGCTAACTCAAAAAAGAAACTTGAAGATATTTACGAGACAATAGGAAAACTTGAAAAAAGTAAAATCAAATCAAATAAATACATAAAGTATCAGTATTTTTATATCTATTTTATGCTTGTTGCTTTTGTATTTAGTTTGATTTTGATGACGATAAGGAGATAAAATGCTAACACACATAAACAAACAAAACAGACCAAAGATGGTAGATGTAACAGATAAAAATGATACAAACAGAGTTGCAATAGCCAGTGGAGTTATCACTATGAGTAGCGAAGCATTAAATATAGTTTTGCAAAATAGAAATAAAAAAGGCCCAGTATTGCAAACTGCTATTGTAGCGGCTATCCAAGCATCTAAACAAACATCTACTTTGATACCGATGTGTCATCCGCTTATGCTGACATCTATAAACTGTGATATAGATGAATTGGAGTGTGGCTTCAAGCTAACAGTAGAAGCTAAACTTAAAGGAAAAACAGGTGTAGAGATGGAAGCTTTGACTGGTGTTAGTGTTGGTTTGCTGACTATTTATGATATGGTAAAAGCAGTTGATAAAACTATGGTCATAAAAGATATCAAGCTTTTGCAAAAAAGTGGAGGAAAAAGTGGGTTATACGAACTTGACATGTCAAAAACTTGAGCTGAATTATCCTTGCGTATGGAAATACAAACTAATCATAAAAAGTGATGCAAATATACAAACTATTATAAAACAAACTATATCAAATAGAAAACACAAAGGCTTGACAACAAACAAAAGCTCAAAAGGTAAATTTGTTTCTTATCTTGTTGAAACACAAGTGCAAGACGAAGAGGATAGACTAAATTTACACAGAATATTTAGCAATCACAAAGATATAAAGATGATCATATGATAGGCATAGACATAATCAAAATAAGTAGAATAGAAAAATTTATAGAAAAAAACCAAAAAAAAGCTTTAGACAAATTTCTAAGTCCCAAAGAGATAAAACTATCAAAAAGTAGCATATCTACTATCGCTGGATTTTGGTGTGCCAAAGAAGCTGCTTCAAAAGCTTTAGGCACTGGTATTGGTTCGATTTGTGGATTTAAGGATATTAAGCTTAACAAAACAAAACGAGGGCAACCAACTATCAAATACAAAAAACATATAAGAAAAAAGTTTAATATCAAACACTCAAATATATCAATATCTCACGATAGTGGTTTTGTCATAGCAGTAGTGGCAAATGCTTAAAACTATTTTAAACAAACTTATATATCTATGTGTGATGTTATTTATCATATCGGCGATATCTTTTGTGGCTATTCATCTATCGCCAAATAGTTTTTTTGCTTCTGGTGCATTAAATCCTAATATCACAAAAGAATCTGTAGAGTTATTGAAAAGCATATATGGTTTGGACAAACCACTTTATGTGCAATTTTTTTCTTGGTTTAAAGCTATTGTATCACTTGATTTTGGCATAAGCTTCTCTAGTGGTGCCTTTGTAAAAGATGAGATATTGAGCAGATTGCCAATAACTATGACTATAAACTTAATATCTATGTTTTTAGTATTTGTTTTGGCATTTTATTTTGGTATAAAATCTGCTTTGAAACAAAACAAAACTATAGACAAGGTTGTTTCACAATTATCAATTTTGAGTTTTTGTTTACCTTCGTTTTATTTGGGTTTGATATTTATATATATATTTAGTATATATTTTGAGCTTCTACCTTTGTCTGGTATAAGTAGCGATAACAATTTAACTGGTATCAAATATATTGTGGATACTGCTTGGCATTTGATCATGCCTATATCTATCATGGTTATAGGTGGTTTTGGTGCTATGACAATATATATAAGACAACTTACGATAAAGATACTAAATCAAGATTATATATTTTTTGCAAAATCAAGACAGCTATCAAGCCGCCAGATAATGACAAACTATATCTCACCAAATCTGTATGCACCTGTTATAACTATGTTGGGTCTTTCGCTTCCTGGTATCATAGGAGGGTCTGTGATACTTGAAACTATATTTTCTATAGATGGTATGGGTATGTTGTTTTTTCAAGCTGCTTTGAGTCGTGATTATCCTGTGATTATGGGAATATTGATTATCGGTGCATTTTTGACTATTTTAGGCAATATGATAGCAGATGTTGTATTGCTCAAACTCAATCCTTATGCTAAAAATTAAGCTATGTTTCTATAGGAGCACTTACTGTGAAATGTTGTTTAAGGTTAATATAGTATAATATCATCATAAGACAAACAAAAGGAGTATCATGAAAAATACAATCATAGGTATGGTTATAGGTATAGTTATAATAGTAGGCGGTTATTTCGCATATGGATTTATCAAAAATATAGGCAATATAAACACAAGCAGTTTACCAAAATATAGCGTAGAGTATGACAAAGATGCAAACCCTCACAAAGACTTGAAAACTGCTATGGACAAAGCTAAAAAATCAGGCAAAAATATACTACTCATAGCAGGTGGGAGTTGGTGTCATTGGTGTGGTGCTATGGATAGTTTTCTAAAAGAACACAATGACTTACAAAATAGTTTTTATGGTGATTTTGAAGTTCTTAAAGTTTATTATGGCAATGGCATAAACAAAGATGGCCAAAGCTTATTGAAACAACTACCAGTGCTTGAAGGGACTCCGCATTTTTATGTATTAAATAGCGACGCAAAACTCCTCAAAAGTTTTGGCACTGTAAGTATAGAACAAGGCAATAGTTACAACAAAAAGAAGTTTTTTGAGTTTATAAAACAACACAAAGATATCAAAAAATAATTGAATCAGCTTACAGTATCGCAAGCAAACCATCAAATCAAAGGATTGCTTGACACAACCTTTTCAGATATCTATATCAAAGGTGAAATTGGAAACTTAACCGTTGCTTCAAGTGGGCATATTTATTTTTCTATAAAAGACGATAAATCAAGTTTAAGTTGTGTTATGTTTCGTGGCAATACCAACAAACTGAAGTTCAAGCTTGAAGTTGGTTTGACGATAATCATATACGGAAGTGTTACTGTGTATGTTCCAAGAGGAGCGTATCAGCTTATATGCAAATCAATTGAACCCGATGGCATAGGTGGACTTAATTTAGCGTTAGAACAACTAAAAACAAAACTTCAAAGTATGGGTTATTTTGATACAAAAAAGAAAAAACAAATACCAAAATTTGTAGACAAGATGTATCTGCTGACATCAAATAGTGGTGCAGTGATAGAAGATATGAAAAAAGTTGCGTATCATAGATGGCCGCTGGTTAAAATAGTTCTCATACCAACTATCGTGCAAGGCAAGCAGGCAAAAGATACGATAGTTGAAAATATTATTTTAGCTGATAAACTATCTACACAAGACTTGTCAAATGACATTACAAGTGTGATAGTGTTAGCAAGAGGTGGAGGAAGTTTGGAGGATTTGTGGTGCTTCAATGAAGAGGATGTTGCCAAGGCTATATATATGTGCCAAACCGTTACGATAAGTGCGATAGGACACGAAACAGATTGGACTATATGCGATATGGTGTGCGACAAAAGAGCATCTACACCATCAAGTGCTATGGAGATTGTGTTAAATGATCAAAATGAGTATATGTTATATTTTGATGATATTACAAATAGTCTCAACTACCACTTAAAATCAAAACTACAAACATCACAACATAGCTTAAATCATATCAAAGAGTTGTTGTCATCTTTTTCTATCAAAGAAAAAATTGAAACAAACCAACAGAATATAAAAGTTATAATACAAACTCTAAATCAAACTTTGTATCATACTATATTTATAAAACAAAATGAGATAAAAAACATACTTGAAAGTTTGACAAATATAAACCCGAGAGATAAAAAATTTGACGATGTTATCAAGCTTGTGAAAAACGAACAAACTATAAGTATAGATAAATTAAAGATTTATGATGATATAGTTTTGCAGTCAAACAAACTACAAGTATTTTCAAAAGTCTCAAAAATCAAGAAGATTTAGGGCGAAATATTTTTATCTTCGTTTCATCACAATTTATATAATTTCCACCAATTAAATCAATACAATAAGGCACAGCTGGAAACACAACATCAAGGCACTCCTTTATGGATTTTGGCTTTCCGGGTAGGTTGATTATCAAGCTTGAGCCTCTCGTACCTGCTGTTTGGCGAGACAGTATGGCAGTTGGTACATATTGTAGCGAAGTTGAACGCATAAGCTCACCAAAACCAGGAAGTATTTTCTCGCATACATTTAAGGTAGCTTCAGTAGTCACATCGCGTTTTGCTGGGCCTGTGCCACCAGTGGTGACTATCAAATCGCAGCCAATATTATCAGCCATATCTAAAAGAGTTTTTTCTATCGTTGTTTGCTCATCTTCTATAACTTCATAATAGTATTGTATATCATTTGTCACAAAACTATCGATACACTGCTTGATAGCCTTGCCACTAATATCTTCGTATGTACCACGACTTGCTCTATCGCTTGTGGTTATTATGCCTATGTTTATCATATTTATCCTTTGTGTGATTGTATCAAATTTTGATAAACTTTCAAAAGTATTAGAAGTAGTAGCTATAACTCAAAAGATACTCTTCGTCATTTTTTTTGTCGTAACTAAATATCAGTGCACTATTTGTAGATAGTGGCTTATTTATAAAAACATTTAATATATTGTGATATTGTTTCTCTTTTCTATAACTATATTTTGCTCCAATTTTAATATCTTGATTGATATAAATAACTCCGTTTTCCAATTGTAGTGCTCTTTGGTCTTTGCCTATAGATACAATCGGGCTAATCATAGCGTAGTATTTTAGATTGTTGTTTATGTTATAGGATTTTCCAATTCCAAGCTTGAGATTATAGTGTCTTTTGCTATTTTCAAGAAATTTGCTACTATAATCAACTTGGACCTCCCATGATATTTTAGGAAATAGTTTGGTTGAGTTAGCATATGATTTGATATCCAAGATATTAAATCGTTTTATGTATTGGTTTTCTTCATTTAAGACATAATCAATCGCAAAATAATTGATATAACCATTGTCCAAAGTTGTTTCAAAATCTTTTATATTGTGATAAGCACTACTATATGACAACATCAAACTGTTCTTTTTGTTTGCTTTTAGTGCAGATATTTTTATATTTTTTGCCCTGTGGTTGTCTAAAATATTGTCTCTTTTTATGATGATACTGTTTTTTATAGTGGCTTCTTTTGCTCTCATTCTAAGTAGTTTCATATATTGGCTGATGTATTTTTTCTTTTGTATATTTTTTTTTAGGTAGTTGTATCTTACATATCTTATTTTTGTATCAAGAAGTGATGATTTGTTTTTTATATTTTCTTTATTGTTTCGGAATAATTCGGTGAAATTGTTGTCAAGCAATATATCTTTTTCAAAATCACTTAAAGTATTGTCGTATACGAAGTTGATCTCATCGTGCATGGATGGTCTAAAATTATTAAATGTTATCAAATTTTGTTTTTTCAACAATCTTAGTGTTTCCACAGGCGTAACCTCCACAGCAAATTTATCTGTGAGTGATAGTTTGTTTTTAGATACTTGTATCAACCACAATATCTGATAAGAGCAATTTTTATTTATAAACAAATATGGTTTTGG
>QMKX01000018.1 GCA_003643835.1 Campylobacterota bacterium | reverse complement strand
TCCTAAAATTTGCTTGTTTTTAGATAATTTGTCGTAGAAGCCTTATTTTATGGGCTATGAAATATACAAGAAAGTTTGAATTTAGTGAATAATTTATGAAAATTGTGAGGTTTGTGGTTGTATAAAATGAATTATTGTCAAAGATTTAGAATATTTTAAATCTTTTTTTAATTTTAATCAAACCTAATCTTATGCCACT
Source organism: Campylobacterota bacterium (assembly GCA_003643835.1). Taxonomy (GTDB): domain Bacteria; phylum Campylobacterota; class Campylobacteria; order Campylobacterales; family Arcobacteraceae; genus B24-G6. Next base: position 30,434 of record QMKX01000018.1, on the reverse strand, counting down.
ATATCGCATGAGCTTCGCTACTTTTTTCCACTGGTCTGGTTTATAGCAAGGTTCGTCGCAAGTTCTGCATCGTGGTTTTGTCTCATGAGGGCATTGATTTAGTCTATCTAAGCTATACTCAATAAGCTCATCACAATCTTGACACAACTTTAAATTTAAAATATATTCTGTGTCTTTATAGCTTAAGTTTTTTGTTGTTTTTTGTTGATTATTATGCTTGTCTTGACAAAATTTTTCAAAAAATTTTTTAAGTGTTTGAAACTCTATTTGGTATTTTTCTTGGGTCATACTATACTTATAACCTGTTTGTAGTTTATGAGTATATTTTCTACTCTTTGTTGCCATAGATATTGAAAAGTTTTTTGCTCTTCGTTTGTCGCTATGCCTTTCATGCACTTTTGCATACATAATTTCATATTATTATCTGGCTGTATAGACGATGGGTCATAAGATATATAAACTGCTTTCTCTTTGGTTTTCAGGCAAATTTCACTATTTATATCTTGTGAAAAACTCATAAGCGAGTGCCTAATATGTTTGCCGCCAATACCCTTGAAACCATAGCTATTCGTAGCTCCCGTGATATATGACACCACATTTGCTACTACTCCTGTGGTGCCATTTTTGTAACTATCTTTAAACTGCACTTTTATTTCACCTCGTTTTGGCAAATCGCTGCCATATAAAACTTTCAAGCCTTCTCGCACCGCAAGATATGCCCCTGCTACAGTTGGGCAGCTGTGTCCGCTTAGTTTTGCTACATCTTCATAGCCAAACTCTATCAATCCATATTCAAATGTGCCTAAAAAATTTGACAAGTCATCTTGTAGTTTGATACTTTCAATATTTTGAAAAAACTCTGGACTTTTCATATTTGCTCCTTGTATCTTATTATAACAAAACTATCTTAATTTACAACACTTCCACTACTATTGTTTTAAGATTTTTTTTTGTTTGTATATCTATTGTTTTAAGATATGGTATATCAAACTTCATAAGCATAGCAAAATTTTCTATACTATTGTATGCTATATCTTTTAGAAGTTTGCCTCTGTAGTATTTTGCCCAATGGCTTACTAACTTGCCATTTTTTATAAACTTATATGTTATAACACTTGCTATTGGTTTGTAGTATTTGTCATAATACCCAGCTCTTAGATCCAAAATTTCATCGCCCAAAATTTCATAGAGACTATTTTTTAGGTGTTTTTTGTAGTATTTAGCCACATCTATGCTTGGTAGTTTTGCCCCTTGTTTATAACGATAATTTGGTATAAAATCTTTTGCCATAACAGCACCAAAAAGATCGGAAAATATGACCACTTTATGGTCAATATATGTTCTGCTTTTTTTATCTAAGTTTTCATAGTCTATGGCATCGTATGCTACTCCTGTGTATCGCTGTATCGCTTTCATAGTAGGCTGTCGTGTCAAATAATATATATTTTTTTTAGTCTCATTTTTATCTTTAAGTCCAAACCAAGTTGACACCTCATCTATAGGGTTATCGTGTATGAATTGTTCGTATAGTTTGACTATTTGTTGTCTGTGTTCAAATATCTCAGGCAAGATAAAACTATCTATAGCATATGGATTGTAGTTTCCCCGCTATTTTTAGACTGCGATGACGCAAATAATATATACATATATTTTAAATCAATTCGATATATACATAAGTTTCACAAACTATTTTGTAACTATTTGCACTATATTCTTTTGCGAGTTGCTTGTTGTGTCGTGTAGGTGCATATCCAATAATCTTTCTTTTATTGCACATTTGTATTATTCTTTAAAGTGAAAATATTTTTGATGATATAGACTATAATGCCTACAGGCAACACAGATATACCGACCAAATATGCTACAGGTTTAAATACATTTTGTTCCTTTAACGCAAAAAATCCCAATATAAACACAGCATATGACATTATGCGATATATAGAAATAAATCTGCCTAAGTTATCGTATATGTTTTTAGCTGTTTGTTTTATATTGTTTGTTGGTTTTATATCTACTTCCTCGTCATACAACTCAAGTTTGTTGTTATCATCTGTCATAAAATTTTTGTCGTAGTTTGCCACAGATTTTTTTACTTTATTTTTATACGATAAATAGGACACAAAAACGATCATACTAAAAGTTACAAACGATACTTGAGTGTTTAGTATAGTTGATTTATCAGTCCATATAAGCAGACAAAGCATCAAAACCACATCTACTATAAGCACAGTTTTGGCTATACTATATATCGTCATCGTCTTTATAACCATACTTTTTCATATAACTATATCTTGGGTCATCTGCTAACTCTTTGAACTGTTTTTGTGCTTTGTCATAAGCTTTTTTAATATTTAGTATGGCAGCTGCTATGCCCCAAACAACGCCAACCCATAGTGTCCAAGTTGCACCAGTGATATTTTTCATAACCAACCCAAGTCCTACACCAACAACTATAGCTATGACTATAGAAAATCCAAGCGAAGCAAACTCCAGCGCTACTAGTTTATCTTCGTGCTTTGGTTTTATTATTTCTATTTTTTCTGTCTGTGATGTCTTGTTTGTCTCGTCTTTCAAAATAATCCTTTCGTATCTATGGGTGGTGTAAGTCTCAAAACTTCATAACTCTTTGGTGTCGCTACTCTACCTCGTGCTGTGCGTTCTATATAGCCATGGGCTAGTAAATATGGCTCAATAACATCTTCTATGGTTCCTTCATCTTCACTTAACGCAGCGGCAATTGTGCCTAATCCCATAGCTCGCCCTTTATTTGATACAAGAAGTTCCAAAAATTTAATATCAAGCCTATCAAAACCAATCTTATCAACACCTATTTCATCTAATCCATACGATGCCCTACTCTTTGATATAAAGTCCTCATCTACTACTTCAGCAAAATCTCGCACTCGCCTTAGAAGTCTCAATGCTATTCTTGGAGTGCCACGACTTCGTTTTGCTATCTCATCACAAGCATCATCTTGTGCTATTTTTTCTAACTTTTTAGATGCAATTTTCACTATTTGTGCTAACTCACTTTCTTTATAAAACTCCAAACGAAAGTGCATACCAAACCTCTCTCTCAAGGGATTTGACAACATGCCAGCTCTTGTAGTAGCACCTATGAGAGTCCATCGTGGTAGGTCTATTTTCACTGTCTGTGCTGCTGGACCACTACCTATGATGATATCCAACCTATAGTCCTCCATAGCTGAATATAGTATTTCTTCAACTGCTGGTGATAGTCTATGAATTTCATCTAAAAACAGTATGTCATTCTCTTCGAGATTTGTGAGAATTGACGCTAAGTCTCCTGCTTTTTCTATCATGGGAGCTGATGTTATCTTGATATTTGAGTCCATCTGCGAGCTTATAAGATATGCCAAAGTAGTCTTGCCAAGTCCTGGAGGACCAAAAAACAACACATGGTCAAGTGCCTGTGCTCTTTTTTTGCTTGCTTTTATAAATACATCTAAGTTTTTTTTGATATTGTCTTGACCTATATAATCGTCCCAGCTATCAGGTCGTAGCGATAGTTCTGCTTTTTGGTCATCTATATCTACTATCTGCATACCTACCATCCTATCTTCCATCAATATACCTCATTTTTAGATGGGAAGTCCCCGCTTTTGATATCTTGGGTAAATTTATTTAAACTCTCTTTTATCAAAGTAGCTCCATCCATATAAACTCTCACAAACTTTGGCATAAAACCGTCGTTAAATCCAAACATATCACTCCATACCAACACTTGTCCATCAACATCGCATCCTGCCCCTATACCAATAATGGGCACTGAAACTGCTTTTGTGATATGTTTTGCTATATCTGCTTTGACTCCCTCTAATACTATTGCAAATACTCCTGCTTTTTCTATTGCTTTGGCATCTTCTATGAGTGTGGCTATGTCGTTTTCGTCTTTGCCTCGAACTTTGTATCCGCCTTGGGCTCGTGAAACTTGAGGCATAAGCCCTATGTGTCCCATACATGCGATATTTTGCGATGTGAGATACTCTATAGTGGTCGCCATATTTTTACCGCCCTCTATTTTTATAGCATCGGCATTGGTTTTTTTGTATACTTTTATGGCACTTTTAAGTGCTTTTTGTTTTGTAGTTACCGAACCAAAAGGCATATCACATACTACGAAACTTTCTTCAACTGTGCTACATACTGCATTTGTATGATATATCATCTGTTTAAGTGTGGTGCTGATTGTGTCGTTTTTGTTTGCGAAACTCATATTTAGACTATCGCCTACGAGTATTATATCTATGTTGCCATCAAATAGTTTTGCAAACACTCCATCATAGGCAGTTATCATAGATATTTTTTTTATATTTTTTGACGCTTTAATATCTTGTATATTTAGTTTTTTCATATTATGTCCTCCTTTATATTTGCAGCTATGTTTTTAAAATTGACACCATTTATTGTAGTTAGTTTTTTCTCTATCTCTTTTAGACCATTTAACAACTCATTTGACTTGATGCCGTGAGATATAGAAAGTTGTGCTTCAACAAAAGCACTCAACAAATCACACTGCTTGAGTGCTTCACCATCTATAGTATCATATTTATCTTCGTTATAGTTTTGGGGATTGTCAACTACTTTTATGTGTCCGCCTTCTATAATTTTATTTTTAAACTCATCTTTATTTCCATCAAACAAACCTAAAATATATGAAAACTCTTTTTTGAGATTGTTCGGTATGTTTGGCATTATTTCATCATTGATTTTTTGTATCTCAAACTCACTTATGATATTTGATAGATTGTCTACAGAGTATTTTACAGGTGATATGATATCTCTTGTGAGTGCTTCTGGCAAATCATGAAACAAACTAACAAAAAAGTTGTTTTGGATTCGTTTGTCGCATGCTCTTGTCTTTATGGAGTAAAAGTATGCAAATATAGCTACGCTTAGCATATGTCCCAACACTGATGTCTCTGGCACCCGCGGCGTTTGAGCCCATCTTTTTTGAAATCTAAGCCTACCTGACAGGTCTATAATTTTTGCTAACTTTTTATTCAAAGCAATTTTTTGCACTCCTATTAACTCAAAATAATCCTCTATCTCGTCTTCTACATCATTTTTTACAATTTCAATATCTTTCAAAAAAGAGCTGGTCTGATATACTATATTAAACTCCCATCTTGTAGCTAGATATGACGATGCTTTGAGAATAAACCGTTCTTTTTTATATATAGTTTCATCTGATAAATACAACTTAAATTTATCGAAAAACTTACCATCGTCTATATTCTCTAAGTCTGTTTGCAGCTTGTCTATGACCCACTTGTTTATTTCGGTTGATTTTTGTTGTAATGCTTTGTGAAATACATCGGGACGAATGTCTGTTACTATTACTCGTCTTAGAAACTCAAATATCCCTGCTTCTATCAAGTGTGTATAGCTGATATCTTTTTCAAGTTTTGATATAAAATAAGCTATTATAAATTTGTGTGCTTGCTTGTCAAGCTCTACAAGCTCCATCATCCTTGGATAGTCGTTCCATCGTTGTATCGATGCACCTGAAAATATAGTTTGAATAAGAGAGCTATTTATCATCTTTATCGCCTCTTGCTATAAGATATTTGCCATACAACATCGCCACTACTACCAAACCTACTACAATATATGCTACCCAATGTTCTGGTTGTTTTCCCATCATATCTCCTTGAAAATATTTTTATTTTTGTCATAATTTGATATCGTGCCATTTGGTATATCATAATACCATCCATGAATATTTATTTTGTTTGTTTTTACTAGTCTATTTATCATAGGGTATGTTAGTATATTTTTCAACTGTATTTTGATAGACTCCTGTTCTACAGTTTTTGCGAGTTTACTTTTGTCTCCTTGGCAGATATTTTTAGCTATTTCTTTCGCTTCATAACCTAATTCAAGCCATTTTGCGACATGCGATAAGTTTTTGTCTTGTTTGATATTGTCATCAAACAATGCTTTACAAGCTCCGCAGTGGCTATGACCACACACTATGATATCTTCTACTTTTAGGATATTAACAGCATATTCAATCACAGCAGTAGTGCCGTGAAAATCGTCATTTACTTTGTATGGTGGCACAAAGTTGCCGATATTTCTCGTAGTAAACATATCACCAGGACGACTATGAAATATCAAATCTGGCGATACTCTACTATCACTACATCCTATAAATAGCACTTTTGGTTTTTGTCCATTTTCGATAAGGGCTTCAAAATCCTGTTTATAATTTTTATATATGTTATCTTTAAATTTTTTGTGCCCTTGTATCAGTTTTTGGATATTCATACTATATGTCTTGCTCTATTATTTTTTTAAAATTATTAAAATATCTCTCTCTAATTTTATGTAAATTTTTATACAAACCATTTATACTAAATGTAGTGCCACCAGTTTTTCCTATACAGATATATGTCAAACCACTTTGTAGCAAAAGTTCATCAAGTTGTGCTACTTTATTTGGTACTACTTCTACGATAGCTCGGCTCAATGACTCGCTAAATATATCAAGCTCACCCTCAAGTGCCACATCTATTTCACAGCCTATATTTGATATAGCACACATCTTGCCCAACGATATAGCCAATCCTCCTACGCCTATATTTTTTGCACACATGAGTAAGTTTTTTTTATTTGCATTTATCACTATATTCCAAAGTTTCAGCTCTTTGTTTAAGTCAATTTTTGGGTGAGTTCCTGCTATTTGCCCCTCTATCTCCTTGAGATACAAACTGCCACCAAACTCACTATATGTATCGCCTATCATATATATATAGTTGTTTTGTCCTTGAAATACACTACTCAAAACTTTGTTTTGGTCCTCTAACAATCCCACTGTAGCTATAGCAGTAGTAGGATATATACCTATACTATCTGTCTCGTTGTTTAGCGACACATTGCCGCTGACTACTGGAGTGTTGAGTTTTTTACAAGCTTCTTTTATGCCTTCGCATGCTTTTTTAAATTGCCACATAACTTCTGGATTGTTTGGGTTACCAAAATTCAAACAATCTGTTATAGCCAGAGGTGTTGCTCCACTCATAGCAACATCAGCACCTGCTGCCATAACTGCTGCTATGGCTCCAAGTTTAGGATCTATGTAACAAAACCTTGTGTTGCACTTTACACTCATAGATATGGCTTTGTTTGTTTGTTTTATACGAACTACACTACTATCAAGCGAGCCTGGGTGTTTTATGGTATTTGTTTGCACCATACTGTCAAACTGTTCATATATCCATGATTTATCAAGCACTTCTGGTGTGCTTAATAGACTATCAAATATAGCCTGAAGAGACAAATTTTTTATCATACTTATTTGTTTGATATTGTCTAAATATTTTGGTTTTGATACTGGGCGATCTAATATCGGCGATTCTTCACTTAGAGGTTGTATAGGTATATTTGCTACTTTTTTGTTTTCAAAATACAACTCCATATCCCCTGTGCTGGTAACTTCACCTATATCTACTGCATCTAATTGCCACTTATGAAATATATCTATGACTTTTTGTTCGTAGCCTTTTTTGGCACATATTAGCATTCGTTCTTGCGATTCGCTTAACATAAAATCATATGTTGTCATATTGGTTTCTCTGGCTGGCACTTTATCAATATATAATTTCATACCACTACCGCTTCGCCCTGCCATCTCAAAAGAACTGCTAGTCAAACCAGCTGCTCCCATATCTTGTATGCCTATGATGTAGTCTTTTTGAAATAATTCCAAACATGCCTCAAGCAAAAGTTTCTCAGTAAATGGGTCACCTACTTGCACGGTGGGTCTTAAGCATTCATTTCCAACTTCAAAACTACTGCTACTCATCACAGCTCCACCCAAACCATCGCGTCCTGTCTTGCTTCCTACATATATAACTGGATTGCCTACACCTTTAGCAACTCCTAAAAATATCTCATCTTTTTTGACTAAACCTAAATTAAATGCGTTTACTAAGTTGTTGCCAGCATAACAACTCTCAAAACCCACAGACCCGCCAATTGTAGGCACTCCCATGCAGTTGCCATATCCACCTATGCCATCAACCACACCTCGCAATAGTCTCCTGTGTAGTTTAGCTGTCTTTGTGTCCTCATCTATGTGGGCAAACTGTATCAAGTTCATACTTGCTATTGGTCGTGCTCCCATAGTAAATACATCTCGCATGATACCGCCTACTCCTGTGGCGGCTCCTTGATATGGCTCTATAAAGCTCGGATGATTGTGTGATTCCATTTTAAATACCACCGCATATCCATCGCCTATATCTACCACTCCAGCATTTTCACCAGGCCCTTGTATTACCCACGGAGCAACTGTAGGAAACCCACGAAGATATTTGGATGATGACTTATAGCTACAGTGTTCGCTCCACATAGCTGCTATTATACCTATCTCTGTGTAGTTTGGTTCTCTTTTTAATATATCAACTACTTTTTTGTATTCAAGTTTGGTCATATTGTGTGCCAATGCTATATCAAGTGGAGTTTGTGGTTTCATATTTATCCTTGAGCTTATTGTATCTTAAAAATATAAGGTCACCTCTAAAAACCTCTATGCTCATAGCTTTAGGGTAGTTTTTAGAGGTGACCATAAAGCTAACTGCTTCATCGACAACTTTTTATATCTACTATTATTTGATTTTTTAGCTCTATTAGAGAATCAAACTTTTTATTTTCTCTTATTTTTTTTATGAAATTTATCTTTAAATATTTTGCACTATTTTTTATAACTTCATCTAAAATATGTGTCTCTATACTAAAAACGCCATCTGTTGTCTCTCTGTTGCCTATAAATGTGATTGATTTATACCTTTTATTTTTTATTGTAGAGATAGTTTCATAAACACCTTGACTTGGTATCAAAAAATCTTTTGTGTGTATATTTATTGTTGGCACCACGCTTTTGGCTCCTATGCCTTGCCCTGCTATCACGGCACCCTCTATCTCATAATATCGTCCCAATAGTTTATTTGCTTGCTCTAAATTTCCTGCTTTTATGTAGTCTCTTATTGTTTTTGAATGTATTGCTATACCCTCAAACGACACTTTGTCTACTATTATTACTTGTTTGTCAAATATCTTTTTTAACTCTATCGTATTTGCGGTTGCTCCAAGTCCAAAACGAAAATCATAACCTACAACTATTGATTTCAATTCTGGAAAAAGCTCGTTGAGTTTAGATATAAACTGTTTTGCCTTTAGATTTTTTATATCTTTTAAGTTTACATAATACACTGGATATGAAGTAAAGTGTTGTCGGTATTTTTTTGGTGTGATATTTGCATATTGGTTCTCTATAGCCAAAATTGCACCTTTGTCATCAAGCTTGTCAAATAGTTTTTGGTGTGCTTTATGCATACCATCAAAACCACCAATAGCAAGTGAAGTTGTGTTTTTATCTACCAAACCAATAAAATGTCTCAATATTCCCCCTTTTGCCAGATATTTTGCTGTCTTGTTTTTGTATTGTTTGCCAGTTTAATTTGGCAGTCATCAGTTCGAACTCATTTTTTGACAGAGCTATTTGCTGTGTATCTATGACTACTCCGTGGCGGTCTCTTTTGGCTTTGACTCCTACTTCAAACTGTGGTTTATATAGCACTATCAAGTGGCTGTAAAAAAATCTATCAAGATAATCTATGATATTTTTGATAGCTATAAATGATACATCGCATACGACTATATCATAACTTTTGTCACTTTTAAACTGTCGTATGTCAGTGTTTTCATATACTTGAACCTTAGGATTTAATCTTATTTTGTCATTTAGTTGATCTTTGCCTACATCTACACAATCGATACTAGCTATACCATTATTTAACAAAACTTCACTAAAACCACCCGTAGATGAACCTATATCTAGTGCTGTTTTGTCTTGTAGCGATATATGATTTTCATCTAAAAACTGCTCCAGTTTATAGCCAGAACGACTGACAAACTGACCGCTATCATGGACAACTATATCCATATTTTCATCGGTTTTGCACGAGCATTTGTCTATAATTTTGCCATTTATTTGAACTTTGCCACTATTTATAAGTTCTTGGGCTTTGTTTCTGCTTTTTACATTGTGATGGTTGACAAGAAAATTATCCAATCTCATTTGGGTCGCTTATATATCCACTTATAGCACTATATGCTGCCACTGCTGTATTTGATAGATACACCTTTGATGTCCTACTACCCATTCTACCTACGAAGTTTCGGTTTGTAGTAGATATACACACTTCGCCATCTCCCAATATACCCATATATCCACCCAAACATGCCCCACATGTAGGGTTGCTAACCACTGCACCTGCATCTATCAGTTTGTCTATATAACCCAATTTTGTAGCAGTTTGCAATATCTTTTGTGTAGCTGGAGTGACTATCATACGAGTATGTCGTGCTATCTTTTTGCCTTCAAGTATTTGTGATGCTGTTTTGATATCACTTAACCTGCCGTTGGTGCAACTACCTACAAACACTTGATCTACTTTGATATGGTCTGCCACTGCACTTGATATTGGCTTGCCATTTTCTGGTAAAAACGGATATGCTACTACAGGCTCTAGGGTAGACACATCTATATCTATAGTTTGACAATAGTTAGCTCCACTATCGCTATAAAACTCTTTTGGAGTGTCTCTTAAGTTTTTGTCTTTTAGAAACTCTCTTGTGGTGTCATCTACGGCTACTATACCGCTTTTCGCACCTGCTTCTATAGCCATATTGCATAAACTAAACCTATCGTCCATGCTCAAGTGCGGTATAGTGTCGCCTGTAAACTCCAAAGTTTTATACAAAGCACCATCAACCCCAAGAATACGGATTATCTCCAGTATCAAATCCTTGCCACTTATGTATTTGCCCGGTTTTCCACTAAATACAACTTTGATGCTTTGTGGCACTTTGAACCAATTGCCGCCAGTTATCATAGCATATGCTATATCAGTGCTACCCATACCTGTAGCAAATGCCCCCAAAGCTCCGTGAGTGCATGTGTGGCTGTCCGCTCCTATGATGACATCACCTGGGACTATCAAGCCTTTTTCTGGCAGAAGTGCATGCTCTATACCCATATCTTTTTCATCAAAAAAGTGTTTCATATTGTGTTTGTCGGCAAATACACGGCTAACCTTTGCTTGATTTGCCGATGCTATATCTTTAGCAGGTATGAAGTGGTCAAGCACTATACAAAATCCATCTGGATTTGCGAGACCTTTAGCTCCGCTATCCGCAAATGCTTTTATAGATATAGGAGTGGTGATATCGTTGCCTATCGTCATATCTATGGGCGAAGTTATTATCTCATCGGCATACACCTTTTTGCCAGTATGCGAACTGAAAATCTTTTCTGTTATTGTTTGTGGCATATTTGTCCTTTCGTTTGTGTATTATTGTTTTGTGATATTATCTAAACAAACTTAAAACTCTATTTACTTCGATACACAACAGCTTTTTAGGAAAAAGCTCAACATCAAATATCTTTGCTATTGATAATATATCACAATATCAAGTATTTTTGAGATTGTTTTATAATTTTATGTTATAATTTGCATAACAATAAATTTTATTCATAGATTTATCGTATCGTGCTTTCTGTTTCATAGCAAATAGTGGCCAAAAGGAGTATATATGAATCTTATGACAAGCTGTATAAATGGTTTCGCTCAACTAACGGGAGGGGGGGAACACATAGTCTTTATATAAATAGTATTCAAAATTCTGCTCATACTTTGACCTTTTGTGGTCAATCTTTCTTTCGCTCATATTTAGCACACACCATAGCAACTTGTAGTCATATTGTAGCTGTTTATCGCACCAGTGTGTCTGCATCAAAAGATGCCAAAGATACACCGATGCCCAAGATTTTAGTATGTAGCGACATATCTACATACTTTTCACAGTGCATTTAGCTCAAAAAGGAAAAATATGAAAAGAATTACAAACGATATTTTGACAAGTTCAAATACAAACAAATACACCAAGATGATAGCCACAGGTGTATCATCTTTGGTAGTAGGCTTGACACTCGTGTCTTGTGGTAGTAGTAGTGGAGATGGAAGTAGTAGTGGTGGTGGCACCTCTGGCATCACTACTACTATGTGCGGTGCCACACAAACATATCTTGAAGTTGCTAGTCCAAATACAGGCGAGGTATGGCTTGATAGAAACTTAGGAGCCTCTCAAGTAGGCACAAGTTCTACTGATCACTTGTCTTATGGAAGCTTGTTTCAATGGGGTAGAAAAAGCGATGGACATGAGTGTATCACATGGACAGATGGCACTACAGGGACATCTGTCAATCCTACCGTGGGTATCCCAGCGGATATCCCAGCAGATAATAAATTTATTGAACCTCTCATGGAAGCAGATTGGAGAGTAACTCCGGATGACAATTTGTGGGATGGTGCAACTGCTATCAACAATCCATGTCCGTCTGGATTTAGGCTACCAACCGATAATGAGATTATGGCAGAAGCAGAAACATGGAATGATAAAGCAGATGCATTTTATAGTGTTTTAAAGCTGCCAGTCCCTGGGAGTAGATCACTCACTGTAAATTTTGCAGGTGAAACTGGTTACTATTGGACTTCTACTGTGGTGGATTTTGGTATCTCTTTTTTATTAAATATACAAAAAAGAGGAGTAATTGATGATGATAGTCCAAAAGTCTCGGGATATTCTGTGCGATGTATTAAAGATTAGAATATATTCAAATACTTAATCTTTGGTTTAACTCACTCTCTATACATAAACATAGAGAGTGAGATGCTTGACACACATCAACTGTAAAATACAAAGCCACACTACCCACACATACCAGCTTCTTTTAAAAACCGACTAAATACAAAATCCTGTTTCTTGATACGGTCATATTTTGCATAGCTTAGATACAATATATCTTTTGCTCTCGTAACTGCCACATAAAAAAGTCGTCGCTCCTCTTCTATGCTTCCACCTTTGGATATCAAGGTTTTGTTTGGAAATCTACCATCCATCAAGTCTATGATATATACTTCATCAAACTCCAAGCCTTTGCTCGCATGTATGCTCATAAGCGACACACCACTACCACGGTCAAGCTCCGAAGCTCCCAACACCATAGAGTTGATAAATCTAAACATATCATTGTGATGATATGAGAGTTGTTTGAGTATATCTACTTTTCGTTTTAGTTTAAATATCGCCGTTTTTTGCAAACTTTCATCTATCGTGCCATCTTTTTGTTTGGCTCTTGTTTCACAAAGTTTATCTTTAAATATCTTGAAAAACTCACTTTTTATGATATGAGATATAGCAGTAGTAGGATTTCTGATACGGTTTAGATCACTTACTAATCTATAAAACTCATATAAAAATTTTGCTCCATTTGGTTGTAGTTTTGGGTGTTTCAATATACTGTTTGAAAAAAACTTCTCATCAAATCCCAGTGATTTGAACTTGCCTATGGAACCTAACTCTATAAACTCATCAAATAGTCCCAACTGTTGATTGGTTTGTTTTTTTTGTGGAAAAGGATTTTTGATATCTTTGTTTGGGTGCTGCAAACCATTTATCACACTACCATCACCCAATAGCACAAGTGCTTCAAATATCTCTTTGGCAGTAGCTTGTCCTATACCCTCACCATGTTGTAGCGTCTCAATTGTCGCCATCATATCATTTGGTTTGACTTGTAACACTAAAATATCCAATATCATTTTTATCTCTTTTGAATCAAAAAAACTCCTACCACCTTTTCGTTTGGAATTTATGCCTGCTTCTCGCAAATTTGCTTCTATACCATCTGCTGTGGAGTTGTTTCTATATATTATGGCTATATTATCGTGGTGAGTTTGAGACGAAGATATATTTTTGGCTATATATTCGTATTGGTTGTATAGTTCGTCAAATACCAACAGCTTCGGTTTTATATCTGTGTCGGTTCTGGTGACTTCAAGTTTTTTGTCATATACTCTATCGTTGTGTGATATTACTTTGGTCGCTAGACTTAGTATAGAGGCAGTAGAGCGATAATTTTTGTCCAAATGATACACTCTAACATCTTTGTATCTCGCGGTAAATGACGATATGATACCTATATCGCTACCGTTAAAAGCATATATACTTTGGTCGAAATCCCCCACACAAAACAGTCGCTCAAAGGCAAACATATCAAGTAGTTTTGCTTGTAGTGGGTTGGTGTCTTGGTATTCATCTACTAGTATCTCGTCGAACTTTATAGCAGTTTTTTGCAGGTGTTTTATCATATAGACTAACAAATCATCAAACCCTATATAGCCATAATTTTTCTTGGTTTGGTTAAACTCATTTAACACATCTTCATACATATCGCAATACATTTTGTGTTCTTTGTTTTTTGCTTCCACCCAGTCGCCAAATCCGCCCTGTGCTGCTGTGTTAAGATAAAGCGAATAAATATCAAACAAATATCCGCCATCATAGGCCGATACACCTGCAGTCACAGGTGGCTTTCTTTTGTCATAGATAGAACGAAAAAGATTTTTCAGTTCCCTAGGAGTTTTGAGTATTAGATTGTATCCAGCAGCTTTAAGCAATCTATACGACACACTATGAAAAGTCCCTGCTATTATCTGTTTGGCTACATCATCGCCGTAGCTATTTTTGACTCTATTTATCATCTCTTGTGAAGCTTTATTTGTAAATGTTAGCAAAAGTATATGCTCTGGCTTGGTGCCGTTTGACAGCATGTGAGCTATCCTGCCTACGAGAGTAGAGGTCTTGCCAGTGCCTGCACTGGCTATTATGAGGTTTGTTTTGTTTGTGGTAGTGGCACTTTGTTTTTGCTCTTGGTTTAGGTTTGATAGTGGCATTTATATTTTATTGCTGTATTATAAACATTATATAGTTTTATCATATTGGTATATTTTTTCTAAAGCTTTTTTATTGTACCTATCAATATCTTTTAAGATTTTATGCTCTTTTGAATACATACTGTCCTTATGATTATTGGCGATTATTACATTTTTATCAAAATCATAAAATTTTGCTTGGAGAGGGTTGATACTTAGATTTACATTCTTATTTAATTTTTTGGTAAATTCAAAATGCTTTTTCTTTTGTAAATAAATCAAGTTGTTCACATGGTCTAGCAGTTTTAACTCTTCTTTATTTTTAGCTTTTGATATTGCTATTATATGGTGAAGCTCAAAGTTTGTTCGCTTTTTTATGTCATGTAGTTTAAAATATTCTTGTTTTGGTGTATCGCTTCTTTTTAAGTTATCTATGCTAAATATACCATAAGTTCCGATATTTAAGGCTATATTCTCATTTTTTTCATCTGTTTGAAAATAACTTGTTTGTTTTAAGAGAGAAAATATCTGTTGTGATTCATTTATCCAGTTATGAAAGTCTCGTTTATCTTTTTTATCGCCAATAAAATTATATGGGTTGGCATAGTTTTGTATTAGCTTTAAAAACTTATCTTTTTGGTATATTTTTAAGTTTCTATAGCTATCAAGCAGGTTTATATGATTGTCTATAGTTGTGTCTGTAAATATAAACATAAATTCATATATGGATATCGTATCATTTTTGTAGTCGCTATCAAACAACAAATCAGTCAAATAGCCAAGAAAATTGTCAAACAAATTTTTGTCTAAAATGTCTGTGAAAATTCTATATTTTTCAACTATATTTTTACTATTTTTAAGTTTAATTCCATCGTCGCTTATAGAAATAAAGTGTATCGCTGTTCTTTTGTGTGGGTTTGTTTCATTTTTATTTTTATCGTATCTTTTTATGAGACCCATTCTATGAAAATCTACAAAAAAGTTTTTTTTGATTGAGTTGTATGTAGTTTTGCCAACTTTGTCGTGTATTATATTTGTGATCTCTTGAAACTTTTCATAATCATTGATATCATAATCTTTTTTGTTTTCTCTGTCACTATAATCGCCTCTGGGAATTTCAGACAACTTGCCACCAATTTTATCATATATTACATCTATAAATTTTGATACAAACACCAAGTCATATCGGTTATGTTGTGATATGTGAACTCCTCTATAGTCATCTTTTTGAACTCTTTGCGCAATATATTTTAAAAACAGATTGTCTTTGTCAATATCCAAAATTTCTCGTAGGTTTTTATCCATCTATTTGCTCCAATTTTTCTAAACTCCAACGATAATACTCTTTGTTGCTTTCACACCCTATGTATCGTCTGTTTAGTTTTTTAGCTACCACAGCCGTGGTGCCACTACCCATGAAACAATCCAGCACAATATCGTTTTCGTCGCTACTGGCTTTTATGATTCGCTCACACATATCGTGTGGCTTTGGTGTAATATGTTTTGTTTTTTGGGTTTTGCCGTTTAGCTTCTCTTTGTGTCGTTGTGAGCTGAAATGCCACACTTCGCCACAAAGTTTGCCTTTTTCGTTTGGATACCATCTTTTGCCATTTTTTAGTATGCCCTTTTGTGTCGCATGTGCTATACGGTTGGCACTATCATAAGGCACTCGTATATCATCGTAATTAAATGTGTGTTTTTTATTTTTGGTAAAAAAAAGTATAGTCTCTTGGCCGTTGCTGTATTTTCTTTTTGCACCACCCATGCCATCTCTTTTGTCCCATGTTATCCAGTTTTGAAATACCATACCACGGGACAAGAGATATTGAAATATAAACGAGCTGTTAAATGGTGTATTAAATATATACAAACTACCGTTTGGCTTTAGTTTTTGTATTGCTTTGTCTATCCAACTATAAGTCCAATTGAAAAAATACTCATCTGATACAAATGTATCCCATTTTGCTTTTTTTAGATTGTACGGTGGATCTGTCAATATCAAATCCACACTTGCATCATCTACAATATCAAAAAAATCAAACACATCAAGATTGTATATTTTATCCAACTTCATAAGACACTTTCCAATTTTTCATATATAATATCTTTGTAGCTTGTCATTAGCTCATATCCCACAAAGTGTCTGTCAAGCTCTTTTGCTACTTTGAGTGTAGTGCCACTTCCAGCAAATGGATCAAGCACAATATCATCTACAAAAGAAAATAGTTTTACACACCGTTTGACTATCTCTTGAGGCATGATAGCACTATGTTTGCCAAAGGCTATGTCTTGTTTGTTTGGTATTGGTATATGCCATATTTGCTTGGTGTATTCTACCCACTGTTTTTGAGTTAGTTTGCTTTTTTCTTTTATCTCTTGCGATGGCATATGAGAGCTTTTGCCATCTTTTACATACACTGTTATAAACTCGCTTGTATTTTGTGCATAAAAGTTTCGTGGGTATGGGTAGCTACCAAACATAAGCTTCTTGCTACCGTTTGTGCGGTTCCATATATATGTATCATACAGATACATCTGTGTCTCTTTGTGATACAAAATAGAGTTTTGAATATCGCTGTTTAGGTCAAAAATATGTCTGTTGTAGTGAGTGTCTATGTCTGCTTTTTTCATAGGCATCAGCGGTGTGTTTATGACTAACTTGCCATTTGGGCTCAACACTCTCTCGCATTCATTCCAAACCTTGTGAAGTTCTTTTATAAAAGTTTTGTAGTTTGATATATCGCCTATTTGCCCTCGTTGTTGCTTTGAGTGTGTCTCCTCTTGGTAGCCATCTTTACTATAATTTTTGATATTGAAATACGGTGGCGAAGTGATGACAAGCTGAATACTATTATCTGGAATTTCACACATATCTTGTGATGGCTTAAAATAAACCTTATTTTGAAATTTTATCAAAGGATGTCAAACCTCTTCGGTCTTGAGTAGTTTATCTCTTAATTTTAGCACATCTTTTTTGTTTTGTTTTATAAGTTCGGTTAGCTTTTTTTTGCACTCATCTACAATCTCTTGTGGCTGAAGTGTGCTTAACTTGTATTTGTTTTTTATGTCGGTTGCTATTTTATATGCTTGGTCTATCTCACTTTGAAATACCACAAACTCTTCGTCCAGTATTATCTTGACACCAATTGCACCACTAAGTAGTGCAGCTATTTGTTCTTTTAAACTACCCAAAGATACATAAGGTTCAAACTCAAACAACACTCCTTCATCGTATAATTTTATATTTTTTTTAGTCACAAATGCTTTGCTCGCCTGATATGTAGCGATTGTTTGTTTTTGTTGTTCGTTTAGCACTTTTTTTTGTTTTTTGCCAAATCGTATCTTTGTAGTAGCTTGTTCTATATTCTTTTGGCTTAATATATTTTTGTTATTTTTTATCATATCTATCTTTGCTTCGTTTATCATAGCTACCACACCAGCACTACTAAATCCACTGGTTTGTTCTGCCAGCACAGTTTTATCAAATTTTGTTTTGATATTTTTTATAGCTTGTTCTATAATTTTTTGTCTGTCAGTGATATTTGGCAATCCTATATGAAGTTGCCTGTCAAATCTACCAGAGCGAAGCAAAGCATCGTCAAGAAGCTCCACTTTATTTGTAGCTGCTATAGTCAATATACTGTTTTCTAATTTATTTGTAGTCAAAAATCCATCCATCTGTGTCAAAAGTTCATTTAAAGTAGCATCTCTTTCGTCATTGTTGCCTACACCTCTACTTTTGCCTATAGCATCTATTTCATCTATGAAAACTATAGCAGGTGCATTTGCTCTGGCTGTTTCAAACAACTCGCGAACTCTTTTTGCTCCCATACCTACGTATATTTGCACAAAATTAGCACCACTTTGATAATAAAATGGACAAGAAGCCGTCGAAGCTACTGCTTTGGCTATCATAGTTTTGCCTACTCCTGGAGGACCTACAAGTAGCACACCTTTGGGTAGTGATATTTTATGTTTTAGATATTTTTGAGGGTTATTCAAAAAATCCACAACTTCAAGCAGTTCAACTTTGATATCATCGATACCAGCTATATCATCAAACGATATGTCAGTTTTGAGCGGTTTTATATCTGTAGTTTTTTCTTTTAGTGTATCTGCTGTTTGGTTTATGAGATTTGTCATATATTTTTTTGTTGTATTGTTATTTTGTCTATAAACCAGCAAACCAATTATTATGGTAGAAACGACAAGTAATCCTATCAAAAATGTAGTTAAGCTTATATGCCGAGATAGTAAATACAAAAACAACACAAACAGCACAACACTTGAATATATCATATATTTTTTTGAACTATTCATCTAATACTACTTATTGTCTATGTATTCCAAACATCGTGCTGTATGAAATGGTCTCGAATAAAGCGGAGACACAAATATATCGCCTTGTAAACTCCACTTTTGTTTGCTTGTTGGGTCTATGATTATACTTTGTGCTACTTTTCGTATAGCTCTATTTTCACATATCACTGGTTTGCCATTTTCAAACCAAGTTTTCACATCAGCCATACGATTTATAGTCACAAAATAGTGTGCCAAAATAAACCCAGCTATACCAAATAGCACAAATATCACTGCTTGTTTCCACTTTTTGCCACCAGCTACAAAAGGTCTAGTCCATACAAATATAGCAACAGCAACTATAAATAAACCTATGACTAAGTATCCGCCCTCAAGTTCTAAAAATTTAATCATAAATATTTACTCTCCCATATTTGTTCTTCATTTGTGAAGTATTTTAACCTAATTTTCTTAAACTCTCTACTTGAATATAAGGGCATATATTCATATGCTTTTATCTCCTGTTTTATATTGTTTATCACTTTTTGTGTGTCCTCTTTTGTTTTGCCATGTATCATGGTAAATAGATTGTATCGCCATTGTGGGTATTTTGGCCTTAGATAACAGTGGCTTACCGCACTATATTGTGCCGCTTTTTCGCCATATGTTTGAGCTTTAGTTTCATCTATATCCCACACTACCATGGCATTTGCATTGAACCCTGCTTTGCGATGGTTCAAAATAGAAGCAAATCTTCGCATAACTCCACTTTGTTTAAGTTCGTTTATCATATCAAAGAAATCGTCATAGCTTATGTTCAATTTTTGTGTTATATGCCTAAATGGTTCTGGCACTATATCTATATCTTCTTGTAGAAGTTTTATAAGCTCTATATGTTTATCGCTCAAGTTTATGGTTATTTTTTTGATTTTTGCTACTTTTTGTTTGACTGCTTCTTTGCCTGTGGTATCAAGTTTGACTGATATTTTAAATAGTTTTAAAGTGGGCAACACTATGTGGTCATCTGCTTTTGTTAGCTTGAAAAGTATTTGAACTGTTTTTTCTAAACCCAAAACAGAATTAGGCGATGTTGCTACAGTGAACCATATATTAAATGAATGATTTCTTTCATAATTGTGCGTGATACCGGGATGTGAATTAAGTATATCAACAGCATTGTCTATATGTTTATCTTTTAGTTTAAATGCTACTAAACTAGAATTATAACCTAAACTTTTTGTATCAAATATAGCCGATGTTTGTCTTATGATTTTATTTTCTTTTTGTTTTTTTATCGTATTTATCACTTCTTGTTCGCTGGTCTTTAGTTGTTTTGCGATAACTTCAAATGGTCTAACTTCAAGTGGAAAATCTTTTTGTAGTTTCAATAATATCTCATCGGTCATTTTATTCCTTTATGTATCATTTTACCTAAAATTTATAAAATTTCGATAAAATAACAAAAAGGCAAATCAACCATGTCATATTTCCCTGCTTTTCTTGATCTTTCACATAAAAAGATACTCATAATTGGAGGCGGATTTATAGCATATGAAAAGCTTCGTCATATGCTTGATTTTAGTTTAAATATCAGTATTGTAGCTTTGCATATAAGCAAAGATGTCCAAAAACTTATAAATACTCACAATCTCACACACGATGAAAAGGCATATGAGGTAGGCGACATAAAAGGATTTGATATGGTTATCGTAGCTACAGATGATATCTCTTTGCAAAAAAGTATATATTATGAATCAAAAAACCTAAACAACTGCTTAGTCAATAGTGTAGATAGTGTTGGTTATTGTGATTTTATATTTCCATCATATATCAAAAAAGGCGACCTTACTATTGCTGTATCCACTTCTGGTAGCTCACCTGCTTTTGCTAAGTTGTTTAAAATCTACATATCAAAACTAATTCCAAACGATATAGGAAAATTCTTAGAAAAGATGAAAAACTTTAGAAACAGTATGCCAAAAGGTGAAAATCGTATGAAATTTTTAGACAAAAAAGCAAAGGAGTATATAGATGAAATTTAGCAATTTTATGTTAGTGGGGTTAGCCGTTTTATTTTTTGTTTTAGGTTATTTAGCTCTGCAAGAAGCACAACCACAGCACAAAGATCCTAGAGTTTATTCACTTATAAAAAAACATATACCGTATTATTTAGAGAAAAGAGTTGGCGGATTTTCAATTCTAAACAAATACAATAAAGAAAAAGAAAAACCGCCTATCAAAGAGGTTTATGTTAGACTTCAAACACTTCAAATAGGTTGGGCAAAAACAAATCTCAAACTTGAAAACAATATTTTATTTGTATATAAAGATAAACAAAAAGTTGATGAGATAAAACTTTTGTCCGAAGATGAGATATTGTGGGTTAAAAAATATTTTGATATAAAATGATAAAATCAAAACCAATAATATTGTTTGATTTAGATGGCACACTCATAGATAGCACTCAAGCTATCGTAAAATCATTTAAACACTCTTTTGAACAAAACAGTTTTGAATTCAAAGGCAAAAACAAAGATATCACAAATCTAATAGGCTACCCACTTGAATATATGTTTGAAGCTCTAAAAGTTCCAAACGATAAAATAGATATTTTTATTAAAAGCTACAAAAAATTGTATCGACAAATAAATCAAAACAGCACAAAACTTTTGCCAAATGCTTTAAAATCAATAAAATTAGCAAATAGTTTTGCTACACTTGGTATCGTGACTACCAAAACTACAAGATACACTTTGCCTATGTTAAAAGAGTTTGGTATTTTGCATTTTTTTGATACAATCATAGGCAGACAAGAAGTAATCTACCCAAAACCACACCCAGAGCCTATACTCAAAGCGATAGAAAATCTAAATACAATACAAAGCAAACACATATATATGATAGGAGATACTATATTGGATATGATGAGTGCAAAAGATGCAAATATCTGTGGTATTGGTGTTTTGTGCGGATATGGCACGAACTCGCAGTTATCAAAATATAGTCAAATAGTTGTAGATGATACTTTCGAAGCAGTGCAAATAATCAAAAATTTATTTGAAAACGATACTTCATAAATAAAAAATAGCTATAGGTTTATTTAGACTTTGAGTTTAACTCAAAGTCTTTGTTGTGTAGCTTAAACTGCTTGCTTGAGAGCTTCTATAGCTTTTGCAAAATCAGGTTCAGCTGTGATTTCAGGAACTAATTCTTTGTATGTTATTTTTCCATCTTTTCCTACTACAAATATCGCTCTTGCTGTCACACCAGCTAATGGTCCATCTGTGAGAAGCATTCCATATGCATTTGCAAAATCTTTGTTTCTAAAATCAGAACAAACTTTCAAGTTTTCAATTCCAGCAGTGCTACAAAATTTTGCAGCAGCAAATGGCAAATCCATAGATACTGTTGTGACATCGGCACCTTCTATTGATGCTACATCGGTGTTAAATCTTCTTGTCTCTGCATCGCACACTGGTGTATCAAGCGATGGCACCACAACTATGAGTTGTGCTTTGTTTTTTGCTCCACCTACTGTTTCATTTTGAAGCATCGGGTTGCAGTTTACTACTGTTATTTCTGGAGCATTATCTCCTACATTTATCTCGTTTCCACTTAAGTTACATGTTGTATCTTGCTTGAATGTTACTGTTGCCATTATTTTTCCTTTTTTGTTTTTATGTTTGATATTTATCATACCATTAGCACCTAAATTAGACTTGCCAAAGTAAATGCGAGCTATTATACCAAAACAAGATAAATTTTGTCCTGTTTTAGTTAAATTTTTAAAAATTTGCTATTTAAGCTTTTTGTATGCATTTCTTGTTTTGTCAATTTTGCCATTTATAAATACAGTTGGTGTGCCTGAAACTAAGCTATCGCTGGCTACTTTCATATCTTTTTTAAGTATATCTAATACAACTTTTTGATTTATATCATCTAAACTTAATTTGCTATTTAGTGCTTTGTTAAATGCATTTAATACAATTTTTGGGTTTGTTTCTCTTGGATCAAATGAGTTTTCAAACTTAGCTTGATATGTTTTTATTTCCATATTATCAATCTTGTTGTCTAAATGAAGTTTGATCATAGCTTGGGAGAGTATCATAGCAGACGGGTGAATATTTACAAGTGGAAAATGAAAATAATACAAAGCTATTTTCGTGGGATTATTTTTAACAAATGATATCACCTCTGGCACATACTCTATACAAAATGGACAAAGAGGGTCTGAAAAAAGCACAACTTTATGTTTGGCATCTTTGTTGCCAGCTATTATATGGCTATCATCATAAACTGATTGCGGTAGCTTGATCTCTATTTTTTCTTTATACGATCTGCTTGTTTTTGGATCATATAGTTCTGTTGTGATTGCCTTGCCATCACTGAAAAGTATATCTTTTGTTTCGAACTCCCTTTCATCCGATTTAAGTTGTAAACTTAAAACATAAGCATTCCAGCCATCTACTTCAACTTTTTGTTTCAAAAATATTTTTATATTTTTCATATCCAAACTTGTCGTGAGCGATATTCTCTTTTTTTCAAAATTGATTATGTCATCATCTTTTAAACCAGTTGTATTGTTGTTAGAAGTTTTTGTTTGTGATTGTTCACCAAAACACCCACTAAACATCAACACTAAAATTGTCAAAGACAATTTTGTTATTATTTTTTTCATATTTTTCCTTTTTTCTAAAATTGTATCATTGTGTCTAAAATTTTTTATATTTCAAATAAAAACTCTATTAAATATATTGTCAATATTTTTTGTATAATACTCATAATCAAAACAAGATTTTATCTTATCTTCACCGATAGCATCTACGAGCTCTTTGTCATCTAAAAGATGTTGCAGATACAACGAATTGCCATCTTTATCTATAGGGCTTTTGCCATCTTGTATTTGTTTCCATACTTTCATAGCATTTCTTTGCACTATTTTATATGCAAGTTCACGACTTATACCAACCTTTGGTAGTTCAAGCAAAACCCTTTGAGAAAATACCAATCCTCCAGTTAGATTTAGGTTTTTTTTCATATTTTGTGGCATCACTGTCAAGTTTTTGATGACATCTGTCATGCGACAAAGCATAAAATCACAAGTTATAAAACTATCTGGCATCCAAAATCTTTCAGTTGAACTATGCGATATATCTCTTTCGTGCCACAAGGCTACATTTTCCATAGCTGGCACTGCATAAGCTCGCACTATTCTTGCCAGCCCTGTGATATTTTCTGTCAAAATTGGATTTCTTTTGTGTGGCATAGCGGAGCTACCTTTTTGTCCATCGCTGAAATACTCTTCACACTCATACACCTCTGTCCTTTGCCAATGACGCACTTGCACTGCAAACTTCTCTATAGATGAAGCCAGCAAAGCTAAACTTGTAGCAACGCTTGCGTATCTGTCTCGCTGTATTATTTGGCTGGATGCAAGTGCTATATCAAGCCCTAAATTTTCACATGTTATTTGTTCAAGTTCTATAGGCGAATGAGCAAAATTTCCCATAGCACCAGAAATTTTACCTACTGATATGGTTTTAAGTGAGTGTTGTAGATTTTTTTTATGTCTTTTAAGTTCATCATACCAAACAGCGAGCACCAAACCAAAAGTGATAGGCTCACCATGTATACCATGGCTTCGTCCTACCATCAGGGTCATTTTATGCTCAACCGCCCTATTTTTGATTATTCTCATCATATCTTCTACATCAACTATGATAAGCTCCAACGATGATTTCAGTTGTAAAGCTACTGCTGTGTCAATTGTATCACTGCTTGTCATACCATAATGAAACCAACGAGATTCATCGCCAAGAGATGTAGCGACTGATGTTGTAAATGCTATCAAGTCATGTTTGGTTTGTTTTTCTATTTCATCTATTTGTTTTATATCAAATGATGCTTTTTTTAATATTTTTTTACAATCCTCGTCTGGTATCAATCCTATTTTATTCCAAGCAAACACCACTGCTTTTTCAACATCAAGCCAAGCTTGATATTTAGCTGTCATCGTCCACTTATCGCTCATAATTTTTCTAGCGTATCTTTTTATCAATTTTTTTCCTTATACATCTAATAATAACTCAAAACAATACCACCTATTAAACTAAGCACAATTGTAAGTATTATAGTAAGTTTATCGTCAAGTTGTTGGTTTATGTGGAATTTTTTTGATATCAAATCTGCTATTTTCATAGCTGGATATACCATAATTATAAGCAAAGGTGCAGCAAAAACGAGACTTAAAACTATATCTCTCATAGTCGTTCTGGTCTATATTGTTTTTGTGTTATCTGCTCTGCCTTTTTTAGCACCTCTTTTGCTCCGCTTAAAATACAATCACTTGCTAATTGTAAACCCAGATTTTCACAATTTGATTTTAGTGCTGTTGCTTTGTGATATATGATATTTTCACCATTTGGCAAACCTATCATGACCTCCATATCTACTATGTCGTCGCTTATTTTTGCATGGCATGCAACAGGAGCTGAACAACCAGCTTGTATTCTATCTATAAAATCTCTTTCCAATTTTGCACATATATATGAGTTTTCATCGTTTAAACTCAATACTATTTGTTCTATTTTTTTATCGCCATCTATTATTTCAATGCCAAGCGAAGCTTGTCCCATAGGTGGTATCATATCGTCTAATTTAAATTTTTTTGCGTATGGAATATTTTTCAACAAATCAAGTCTTTTTAGCCCAATATATGCTAAAACAATTGCATCGTATTGACCCATAGCAAGTTTTTTTAGCCTTGTGTTTATGTTGCCTCTTAGTTCTTTTGTTTTAATATCTGGTCTTAGTTTTGATAGTTGCATCTGCCTTCGCAAACTTGTAGTGCCTACGGTTGCTCCTTTTGGTAGCGATTTTAAGTTTTTGTATTTGTGCGAAACAAATATATCTCTTTGGTCTTTTCGTTTAGTGACAGCCGCAAGTTTCAAACCATCTGGTATATATGTTGGCACATCTTTCAAACTATGCACTGCCATATTAGCTTCGCCATTTAGCATGGCATCTTCAAGCTCTTTTGTGAAGTGTCCTTTTCCACCTATTAGTGCAAGTGGTTTGTCAAGTATTTTGTCTCCTTTTGAGACTATTTTGTTGAGCTTGACCTCTATATCTGGATATAACTTTTGTATCTTTGTTTTGATATAGTTTGCTTGCCACAGAGCTAGCTGGCTAGCTCTTGTAGCTATAGTGATGCTTTGCACTACTTGAACTTCTTATATGCTGATCTTGTCCTATCTTGTTTGCCATCTACATATATAGTAGGGGTGCCTTGGATACCCATATCGTTTGATAGTTGTAAATCTTTGTCTAGTTTGTCTTGGATAGCTTTTGTATTTATCTCTTTTAAAGTTAGTTTAGTTCCTAGCTTTTTGTTTACGCCGTCAAGTATTTTTTGCGAATCTGTCTCTCTCGAGTCAAACTCTGTAGAAAAGTTTGCTTGGTATATCTTTTTGGTCAAGCCATCTATTGATCCGTCCATCTCTAGCTTGATCATCGCTTTGGTTATAGTCATGGCAGCTGGGTGCAAGCTTTGTAGTGGCAAGTGAATATAATAGAGCGCTGTATCCTTTTTGGCTTTTATCTCGTCTATAAGTCCTGGTAGATACGGTATACATGCAGGGCATAGTGGGTCTGAAAATACTGCTACTTTGTGTTTGGCAGTGAGCTTTCCTGCTATGAGATGCTCTTTTGTATAATGTTTGCTACTTAGCTCTGGTGCCATAAACTCTTTGTAGTTTGTGGCGGTTTTTATGTCATATAAGTCCATAACTACAACAGAACCATCGGTATATAGAGTATCTTTGGTAGCAAAGTCGCCTTTTGGTGACAACAGCTCTAGGCTTAACACATAGCCAGTCCAACCTTTGAGCGGTAGCTCCTTTTTGCTATGGACTGTCATCGTTTTGATCTTCAAATTTGTAGACGAGAGTATCCTTGTCTCTTCAAACTTCATCACTTTGTCGTCCAATTTTACATCGGTTTTAGCATCACAACTAATCAGTCCCAATACCCCTACTATCATCAATAACTTCAACATCAATAATTTTTTCATCATTTTTTTCCTTTTTATTATAATTTTTTTCATTATATCTAAAAGTTCTTGTATTAATCGCTTTATTTGCAAAAACTCTGCCGATTATCACCAATATAAAATTAAATTGTAACAATATACCAACAATATCTGTAAAAAATCCTGGAGCCATGAGCAACACAGCACCAAAACCGCTACCCATACTATATTTTAAAATATCTTTTGCTTCTATTTGCCCTTGTCTTAAATCATTGAGTTTAGACGAGATCGAATACTGAACACCTTGCAGTAAGTATATACCAACAACAGCTGAAACTATAAGTTCTAAAAATGTTACAAACCCACCGAGATATCCAGCAAACCATGATGATACCATAACCTCAACAAATATAAAAATCAAAAAATATATCATCTATTTGCTCCTACTGCCTCGCTAATACAATCAAACCCATCTTTTTTAAGAAGTTTTACAAGTTCAGTATTGATGTTTTTGCATATTTGCGGTCCTTCATATATCAAGCTTGTATATATTTGCACCAAATTTGCTCCTGCTTTTATTCTTTTATATACATCATTTGCATCTGTTATGCCTCCTACACTTATGAGCATGGTTTTGCCAAAAAACTCTTGTGCTATTGTATCAAACAACTCAAATGACTTCTCTTTTATAACTTCACCTGATATTCCACCAAAATCTTTTGCCTCATCAAGCAAATTATAATCAATAGTCGTGTTTGTTGCTATTATACCACTACAACCGTATTTGATAGCAGTTTTACACAGCTCTATTGCATTTGTTTTGTTTATGTCTGCAGATACTTTCAAAAGTATTGGTTTTGTTGCGATTGCTATAGCTCTGTTGAAAAGCTCTTTGACGAAACTTTTATTTTGCAGATCTCTTAGATTTGGTGTGTTTGGGCTTGATATGTTTATGGCTATATAATCACACTCGTTTGTAAATTTATCTATCAAATATATATACTCATCTACCGCATCTGACTCTTTTGTAGTTTTGTTTTTGCCAATACTTATGCCTATCGGTATATTTGTTTTGATTTTTTTTATATTTTCAAGCAGTTTATCTGCTCCTTGGTTGTTGAATCCCATAGCATTTTGTAATGACTTTTCTTTTTCAAAACGAAACAATCTTGGCTTTTCGTTACCTTTTTGGGCTTTGATTGTCACTGTTCCTACTTCAGTGTAACCAAAACCCAACATATATGTCGCATCTATCATAGTGGCATTTTTATCAAATCCTGCAGCTAATCCTATAGGATTTTTGAAAGTAGTATTTAATATCGTTTGGTTTATTATTTTTTTGTCAATAAAATATTTTTTTATAAATAAATCTTTTATAGGTTTTATTTTTGAAAAATTTTCTAAAAAAAATTCTGCTATATTATGTGCGGTTTCAGGCTCAAAGAAAAAAAGTAAATTTTTTATATATTTATATTTTATCATTTATAAACCTTTTTAGTATCAAATTGTAAGATATATTATCTTGAAAGATATTTTTTGATACTGAAGCTGTGAAGCTTATTGTATTGTTTGTATCAATTTTTGTATCGTTATAAAATGCCAACAACTCAACTCCAAAATCCAGCACCAACTTTTGATGATCGTTGTTTTTGCCGATATATCTATGAGATATTATTGTTTCTTTTTCAAACAAAAATATAGGGTGTTCGTTTTCTATACCATAAGGTCTATATCGCTCTATGATATCAAAAAGTTCTTTATCTATGTCGTCTATTCTTAACTTCATTAGGTATTTTGTTTGGATTTTGCTTTTTGTTTGATTTGAAGATAGTTTATTTATATTTTTTTTAAACTCTTCAAGTTTGTTTATATCTACAACTACACCAGCAGCAGCTTTATGTCCGCCGAAACCTTTCGTATGTTCTTTGACGGAGTTTATATGATTGTATAGGTCTATATTGTTGCTCGTTCTTGCACTGCCTTTGGCTAAACCGTTTTTGATATTAAACACAAATGCTGGTTTGTTAAAGTTATCAGCAAGCATAGATGCTACTATACCTACCACACCTTCATGATAACTCTCACTGGCTACTACAATTATGTTGTCATTGTTGTCTATTTTACTCTTTGCGTTTTTATATGTATCTTGCTGAATTGTTTTGCGCTTGTTGTTTAGGTTTATCAAATACTCAAACATCTCATAACTTTTTTTGCTATCTTTTGACAACAATAGTTTCACAACGATAGTGGCATCGTCAAGTCTGCCAGCACTATTTAAAATAGGTGCTATACCAAACCCTACATCAACTTCATCTATGATATTTTTGTTTAAATGTGTTTTAAATAGTTTTATCGCCTCTCTTTTACTGTTTGCTAATTTATTTAAACCATATCTTACTAATGTTTTGTTGATATCTTTCATAGGCATCATATCTGCTATGGTTGCGATAGCTACAAGGTCTAAAAAACTTGTCATATCTATGTTGGTTTCTAATTTTTTGTTGATACTCGCACAAAAATACCACGCTACAAATGCTCCACAGATATTTTCATAAGCAAAGTTGCACTCTTTTTGTTTAGGATTGATGATAGCGAAACATTTTGGCAAATTTTCGGGAGTTGTGTGGTGATCGGTGATTATAAGGTCTATTGCTTTTTTTTTTAAGATAGTAGCACTTTCGTGTGCTGTGATACCATTGTCCACAGTTATAAGCAATCCTTTGTTTATGTTTTGTATGATTTTAGGTGACAAACCATAACCATGTTTAAACCTATTTGGCACAATCCAGTTTATAGTTTTGTCAATTTTTTCAAAAAATTCCACCATAATAGTAGTAGATATCACTCCATCTACATCATAATCTCCCACGATAGTGATAGTTTCATCGTTGTTTATAGCCTTTATGACTCGCTCGGTCGCTTTTGACATATCTTTGAAGCTTTCTGGTTGTGGCAGTTTGCTTAATGTTGTATGAACATCATATTCAAACCTCGCTTCAAGCAAGTTTTCCAATTTTTGTTTGTGTAAGTTTGTCAAATGTTATTTTGCCTTTTTTTTAGTATATCTTAAAAAAATAAAATATAGGTCACCTCTAAAAACCTCTATGCTCATAGCTTTAGGATAGCTTTTCATATTGTTGAGTTCTGTTTTGATGGACTACCTGGGTAATTCGAAAGACAGAACTCAACAATATGAAGAGCTATACAAAGCCCGTAGGGAAGGGGAGTTTTAGCGAAAAAAGTCCATAAAAATTCTTGAATTAACCAGTTAGTACTTCAAAAGTAGCCGTGGCGATTTT
>QMKX01000017.1 GCA_003643835.1 Campylobacterota bacterium | reverse complement strand
TTTTTCTAAAAAAGGCACAATGGAATGAAAGATTATAAAGTAGAAGTTTCAAACTACTACAAATAATAATACACACTATTTTATTGTTTATTTCATATTTTGCCCCGAACCAGAAAAGCGATAGCGGTTTGCGAAGCAAACATCTGCGATAAGTAGTTGCGGGGTTCCGGGATGAGTTGCGAGGCAGGAGCGACGAGGGACGATATAGACTATGATATTCTCGGAACCAAAGAATTTATTTGGGGTTCCAAAAATAAAACATATATAGCTGTAGCTTAACTATTGTATCATAGCTGTAAGTTCGCTTTGGCTAACTTTGTCAAAGTTTAAGTATTTGTATATCTCGTCTGTCATCTGTGGTTTGATTTTATTTGATACTATCTGTAAATACTCCTCTTTGGTTGGTAGCTCACCTTTGAGTGCTACTACTGCTGCGAGTTCCGCGCTTCCCAGATATACTTGGCTTCCTTTACCTAAACGGTTATCAAAATTTCTAGTGCTTGTGCTAAATACCCAGGCATTTTGTGCGACTGCTGCTTGGTTTCCCATACACAAGCTACACCCTGGTATCTCTGTTCTAGCTCCCGCTGTGCCAAATACACTATAGTATCCCTCTTCGTTTAGAGTTTTTTCATCCATCTTAGTTGGCGGACATATCCATAGTTTATTTGCAGCTGCCCCTTCGCCTCGCAAGATCTCACCACAAGCTCTAAACAAACCGATATTTGTCATACAAGACCCTACAAATACCTCATCTATCTTGGTTCGCAAACCTGCTTGTTTGATCTCGCTTAAAGTTTTGACATCGTCTGGGTCATTTGGGCATGCGAGTATAGGCTCTGTTATTTTGTCCATATCTATGGTTATAGTCGCTTCATATTTGGCATCTTTGTCTGCTTCAAGCAAAGTTGGGTTTTTGACCCACTCTTTCATCTTATCGGCTCGTCTTTGAAGTGTAGCTTTATCTTCATAACCTTGGTTTATAAGCCCCTCTATGAGCACAATGTTTGAGTTTAAATACTCTATTATTGGTTCTTTGTTTAGCTTCACGGTGCATGCAGCTGCACTTCTCTCGGCACTTGCATCGCTTAATTCAAATGCTTGTTCGCACTTAAGATATTCAAGCCCCTCTATCTCGAGAACCCTTCCTGCGAATATGTTTTTTTTGCCTTTTTTGTCTACGGTCAATAAACCATCTTTGATAGCTTGATGTGGTATGGCATTTACCATATCTCTAAGAGTGATACCAGGTTGCATAGTTCCTGTAAATCTCACAAGCACAGACTCGGGCATAGACAAAGGCATAGCGCCAGTAACACCAGCAAAGGCCACAAGCCCGCTACCAGCTGGAAAACTTATACCTATAGGAAATCTTGTATGACTATCGCCACCAGTTCCAACTGTGTCTGGCAAACACAATCTGTTTAGCCACGAGTGTATCACACCATCACCAGGGCGAAGTATGAAGCCACTTCTACTAGTCCAAAAATCAGGCAAGGTATGTTGTAAATTTATATCTGCTGGCTTTGGATAAGCAGCAGTATGACAAAAGCTTTGCATGACCATATCGGCTCCAAAATTAAGTGCGGCTAACTCTTTTATCTCATCTCTTGTCATGGGACCCGTGGTGTCTTGACTTCCTACGGTTGTGGCTATTGGTTCACAATACACATCTGGTTTGATACCTTCAACTCCACAAGCACGCCCTACCATCTTTTGTGCTAAAGTATAGCCGCTACCATCGTTTGTTGGTTGAGCTGGTGTCATAAACATATCAGCTATACCCATATTTAAAGCTTCTCTGGCTTTTGTAGTCAAACCTTTTCCTATGATAAGTGGTATTCGCCCCCCTGCTCTCATCTCATCTGGTATAGTATTTGGTTTGATATCAAATGTAGCTACAACTTTGTTCTCTTTTATAATCTCGCCATCAAATGGTCGCACTACTATCTCGTCGCCTGTTTCAAGAGAGCTTACATCAGTTTCAATTGGCAAACATCCGCTATCTTGAGCTGTATTAAAAAATATAGGAGCTATTAAATTTCCTATAACTACACCTTTGGTTCGCTTGTTTGGTATACCTTTTATATCTTCACCCATATGCCACTGAACTGAGTTTATGCCTGATTTTCTACTACTCCCTGTGCCTACGACATCGCCTATATATACAAGAGGGTTGCCTTTTTGTTTAAGTTCTTTCATAGTATTTAGTGGATCATCCATACGATTTACTAACATAGAGTTTGCATGCAAAGGTATGTCTGCTCTTGTAAATGCTTCGCTTGCAGGACTTAAGTCATCGGTGTTTGTCTCGCCGGGAATTTTATAAACTGTGAGTTTCATCTGTTTTGGTAATTCTGGTTTGTTTATAAACCATTCGCCATCTGCCCATGATTGAACCACCTCTTTGGCATACGAGTTGCCACCGTCCATCAAACTTTTGACATCGTTAAATGAATCATATACTAAGATTGTATTTTTAAGCTCCACACAAGCAGCCTCTGCTATATCATCGTCTATCTTCAAAGCCTCAACTAGTGGCGATACATTGAAGCCACCTAGCATAGTGCCTAAAATTTTAACTGCTTTTATCTTGTCTATAGCAGTGCTGGTTGTATTTCCTTGAACTATGTCGTTCAAAAATGCAGCTTTGACATAAGCAGCGTCATCTACTCCTGCTGGCACTTTATTTTCAAACATATCTAAAACATAACTCTCATCAGCTATAGGTGAAACCTTTAACAACTCAACCAACTCAGCTGTTTGCTCTGTGGTCAAAGCAAGTGATGGCACACCCAATTTGGCTCTATCTTTTTCGTGTTCTTTGTATTTAACTATTAAACTCATAATATACTCCTTTTAATTTTGACATTATATCACATTTTATTAAATTTTGCTTTGATATGTCTTGTGTATATAAAAAAATTGAGCGCTTTGAATTGATAACAATCTCACAAACTTATGGCAATATCACATAGCGAGCAAGAAAAGGTATTTTAGAAAAAGCGAAAATATTTTTATAAATATCAAAAAGAGATCGTCAAAAATAGTCGCGTGTATTTGTCAATTTTTGAAAATATAAGTTTGTTTTGATATAATACAAATATGAAAAAAAACAATATAGTTCTAATTGGTTTTATGGGAGTTGGTAAAGGCAAGCTTGCTAGAAAATTAGCTGCTTTTACAGGTCAGTTTGCTATAGATACTGATGATTTGATAGAATCGCTTGAAAATAAAACAACAAAAAGGATATTTGAAAAATATGGCGAACCACACTTTAGAAAACTTGAGACAAAATGTGCCCTTTGGTGTCAAAATAACATAAATAATACAATAATATCAACTGGTGGCGGATTTTATACTCAACAAAATATTTGTAGTATTGGCAAAATTGTGTATCTCAAAGCTGATTTTCATTATATATTAAACGAACTAAAAAAAGACAAAAATTATAAACAAAAATTAGAAAAAAGACCACTCTTTGTAGATGAAAAAAAAGCACAAAAATTATACGATGATAGGGCGTTGGCATATGAAATGGTAGCAGATATAGTTGTAGACATAAGGCACACAACATACAAACATGTTATCGATGAGATAATAAAGGCAACAAAATGATACAGATATTATATCAAAAAGAGAACAATTTTGACACAAATTTTCAACATATTTTAAATCGTGCTAAAGAAGATACTAAAAATGTATCAAAAATAGTAGAAAATATATTAAATGATATAAAAACAAAAGGTGATACGGCTATTTATGACGATATAAAAAAGTTTGACAATTGGAGCTGTAGTAGTGCTATCGAGCTTTATGTGCCAAAAGATAGGTTCAAAAAAGCTTATGATAATTTAGACAACGAACTTAAAAACTCCCTTCAAGTTGCATATGGTAGAATCAAAAGTTATCACAAAAAACAGCTTGAAAAATCGTGGCTTGATTATGAAGAAAATGGCACTATCACAGGCGTGAAAATCACACCTATAGCAAGAGCTGGCTTGTATATACCCGGCGGCAAAGCAGTGTATCCAAGCTCGCTTCTTATGAACGCAATAGCAGCAAATGTCGCAGGAGTCCAAGATATAATAGTAGCTACACCAACACCAAACAACAGTATAGACGAACTACTTTTAGCTTCATGTTATTTATGCGATATAAACAAAGTTGTCAAAGTAGGAGGTGCCAGTGCTATCGGGGCATTGGCTTATGGAACTAAAAGTATAAAAAAAGTTGATGTCATAACAGGTCCTGGCAATATATTTGTAGCAACTGCCAAACAAAAAGTATATGGCGATGTCAATATAGATATGATAGCAGGTCCAAGTGAGATAGGTATTTTAGCAGATACAAATGCAAACATAGAGTATATAAGTGCCGATATGTTATCGCAAGCAGAACACGATGAGATGGCGAGTAGTATATTGATAACGCCATGTGAAAATTTAGCAAAAAATGTAGCTACACAGATAGACAAACAACTAAAAAATCTATCAAGAAAAGATATAGCCAAAATATCTATACAAAATCGTGGCTGTATAATAGTAACCCAAAACATAGAAAAAGCCATCAAGCTTATGAACGACATAGCTCCAGAGCACTTACAAATATTGACAAAAAATCCTTTTGAACTACTACCACAAATACAAAATGCTGGTGCTATATTTTTAGGAGAAAATACACCTGAACCTATAGGGGACTACATAGCGGGTCCTAACCATACTTTGCCTACAGGTGGCACTGCAAAATTTTTTAGTCCTTTGGCGGTAGAGAATTTTATAAAAAAATCATCTATAATATCGTTTTCCAAACAAGCCATAAAAGAGCTTGGTATTCATGCTATAAATATAGCGCAAGCAGAAGGCCTGACAGCCCACGCAAATAGTATAAAGTTAAGACTATGAAGGATACTATCAAACAAGCTTTTGAGACAAAAAAGATTATAGCACATTTGTCGCCAAAAGCAAAAAATAGTTTGTTGTTGGGTATAGCAGACAATATAGACAAATATAGACAAGATATATTATCAAAAAATAGCATAGATGTGCATGAAGCTAAAAAAAATAATCTGCAAAACGCTTCAATAGACCGACTTATATTAGATGACAAAACTATAAACGATATGATAAAATCAATCAAAGATATAGCTTCTCTTCAAGAACCAGTAGGCAAAATACTATCAGGCTGGAGAACCAAAGACAACCTAAACATACAAAAAATAACCATACCTATAGGAGTTGTAGCTGTCATATATGAATCAAGACCAAATGTAACAAGCGATGTAGTAGCACTTTGTATCAAAAGTGGAAATGTCATCATACTAAAAGGCGGAAAAGAAGCAAAACACAGCAACAAAGCTATCATAGATATAATACACAAAACTATAAAACAACACAATCTACCAAAACACATAGCAACTTTATTGGAAAATTGTGACAAACAGTGCACTAAACAACTGCTAACTTTTGATGATTATATAGATATGATAGTTCCGCGTGGTGGCCAAGAACTTATCAAGTTTGTGTCGTCTAATTCATGTATACCGGTAGTCAAACACGACAGAGGTTTGTGTCATACATATATTCACAAATCTGCCGATATACAAATGGCTATAGATATATCAATAAATGCCAAAACAAGACGAGTAGAGATATGTGGTGCTATGGAGAGTTTGCTTGTAGACAAAGATATAGCCGAAAAGTTTTTGCCATTGATACAAGAACAGATGGAAAAAAGAGAGATAGTTTTAAGAGGATGTGACAAAACCTTAAGCATCATAAATATAGACAAAGCTTCCAAAGAGGATTTTGATACAGAGTATCTGTGTGGAATTTTGTCTATAAAAATTGTAAGTGATATAGATGAAGCTATTTTGCATATCAACACTCACGGCTCACAGCACTCAGATGCTATAGTATCAAGTGATTATACCGATGCTACAAAGTTTTTAAACGAAGTTGATAGCTCGTGTGTGTATCTAAATAGTTCAACACAATTTACAGATGGAGCTCAGTTTGGATTTGGAGCAGAGATAGGCATAAGCACAAACAGACTTCATAGTCGTGGGCCTATGGGTATCAATGATTTAACTACATACAAATATATAATCAAAAGTAACGGAGCTACAAGAAAATAACCATATGAATATATTGATAATAGAAGAGCAAATGCACCTGTCCCATGAGATATCCACAAACCTAATCGATACAGGATACAATTGTATTGAAAAAAAGAGTTTGTCTATCAAGTCAATAAAGTTTAATATAGTTATTTTGTCGATAAGCTCGTCAAAATTGGATTATGAAGCATTTATAAAAACAAACAAAAACAAACATATTATACTTTTGTGTGATATAGACAAAACAAAAAAGGCTATAGAACTTTTGAGTTGCGGGGCTGATATATTTTTGACAAAACCTATCAATATGAAACTACTTTTGACAAAAGTTAATCTATACAAAGAGTATTTTAGAGTGAAAGAAAATGAAAAGCAACATACCGATACTTTGCAGTTTTTGTTTAGAACACAAAAACCATATGACAAGCCATATACTTTTCCTTTACAACTATGTTCACAAAACACCATATGTGCTGATTTTATTGCTTTTGATATAGCAAAAAAAGAGAATAAAACTTTGAAATTGATACAGATAAAAAAAGATGGCAAACCATACAAGCTAAATAACTTTGATTTTGAAAACTATATACCATATATCACAGATATATCAAATCTGTCAGAAACAAAAAAAGACCGCTATATGCAGTATCTTTCACAATTTAAGGTAGTCGTATATATAGACCAAAAATGCAAACAATACCCAAAATTTGAGTGTATTAAAATCAAAACTTTGACAGATAAACAAATAACACAAGATATACTGACTATAGATGGATACATCAAATATATTTTAAACAAGTTTCAAGATAACCTAAATGACACGTCTATAGCCTCATCTTTGTCAATAAGCAGAAAAACATTGTGGAACAAACGAAAAAAATTGGGAGTGTGTAGGCCATGAGAAAACTATTTATAACGGTTGGTTATAGTGGCTTGAGTCCGATAGCTCCTGGAACTGTTGGTAGTTTTGTAAGTCTAATACTTATAATATCTTTGATACATTTTATTCGTGTTGATACTATGTTTTTGATAACTATTTTTATATTTGTTGTTGCTATAAAACAGATAAATATATATGAAAAACAAACAAATACACACGACAACCAAATCATAGTAATTGATGAACTTGTGGGTATGTGGTTTGCATTTTTAATATCAGGAGCAACTGCAAACAATTGGCTGTGGTTTGCTGTGTTTAGCTTCGTTTATTTTAGATTATTTGATATAATCAAGCCTTCCATCATAGGCAAGATTGACAAAAATATCAAAGGTGGGCTTGGCGTTATGGGCGATGATGCTGTAGCGGGAGTTTTTGCTGGTTTATCAACTAGCTTGACAATTTATTTATTAGGAGGATTGTTGTGAGTTTTGTGTCAATTATTATGGGGAGTCGTTCGGACTATGATGTTATGAAAAATTGTATAGATACTTTAGAGTGTTTTGGTATCAGGTATGAGGTGGTTATAAGTAGTGCTCACAGAAGCCCAAAACGAACAAAAGAGTATATATCAAATGCCGAAAACAAAGGTGCAAAAGTATTTATAGCCGCAGCTGGTATGGCGGCTCATTTAGCTGGAGCTGTTGCTGCGAATACTACCAAGCCAGTCATTGGGGTGCCTATGAAAGGTGGAGCTATGGACGGTATGGATGCTATGCTTAGCACCGTGCAAATGCCTTCGGGTATGCCAGTAGCTACTGTGGCATTGGGAAAAGCTGGGGCTATAAATTCTGCATATCTTGCTATGCAAATACTCGCTATAAATGACAAAGAGTTATTGATAAAGCTACGAGAAGACAGGATAATGAAAGAGAAAAAAGTGCAAATTGATAGTAAAGAGATTGAGGTTTTGTTATAATCAAATCCTCAAGTTTAGTGGTACCAGTAGTCGGACTCGAACCGACACGGTATTGCTACCAAGGGATTTTGAATCCCTCATGTCTACCAATTTCATCATACTGGCTAGTATATTTCGTGGTGCGACCAGCGAGATTTGAACTCGCACATCCGTTGGGACACTACCCCCTCAAGGTAGCGTGTCTACCAATTCCACCATGGTCGCAAAACACAATAATATAGTATTGTATCTAAAGGAAATTAAAATATGTTAAAAAAAATAATATTTGCAGCTTTTTTGTTTATGGTTTCAGTTTTTTTGGTGCTATCAAGCCAAAACAACAAAATAAATGAACAAGGAGCCGAGCTTATCAACCAATCGTTTGAAGAGTCAATAGCTTTGTATGCCACTGTTAGGGTGCTAAATGGCGTCATATCAGTTGCACAAGGCACAGAGTTGTCACCTCCAGGTGCGACTATAACTATAGGAGAGATACTTGACCCAATAAACGACCTCGTTGAGAGATTCTCACTTCTTGTGCTTATAAGTGTAGCATCGCTTGGAATACAGAAGATATTGTTAAATATGATAAATACAGATATGTTTTTTTATGTTTTTGTGTTTAGTCTAGTTATGACAAATATCACTTTTTTATTGCAACGGCAGTTTTATTATGGTTATATTTTTAAAACGACCGCTATAATAGTGTTTTTGAACTTCTCAATACCTCTTATGAGCATTAGCAACAATATAGTATACGATCATTTCGTCAAACAAACTTATGATATACAAACTTTGTCAAAACAGATACAAACAAACGCAGATAATCTAAAACAAACAACTACAAAAAAACCAGAACTAAAAGATGAAAGAAGTTTATTGGAAAAAGTTACTGACAAAATAAAAGATACAATCAGTTTGCAGTTTTATAAAGACAAGCTTGAAGATTATAAAAAATTTGCTAAAGACACTACTGGGTATATAATTGATTTATTTATTGTTTTTATGTTTAAAACGATAATTTTTCCTATAATTTTTCTCTTTTTCCTGTATCAAGTGATTGTTTTAAGAATAGACAGATACAATGGCTTTAAGGATAGATACAGTGATACCATTTTCAGATGATGAATTAAAACAACCAATAACACGAATAATAAACAACAAAATATCTCCTATGTTAGCAAAAGATGGCGGTGCTATCAAGCTTCTTGATATCATAGATTCAAAAGTTTATATACAACTTCAAGGAGCATGTATAGGGTGCGCTTCAAGTTCAACTACATTGGAGTTTATCGTCAAAAAGGAGATTACGACTTTGATACACCCAGATATAAAAATAGTAAATGTGCCTATAGGTATGGAAAACAAACTGGAACAAATAGATGAACAAATTTAAAGTTAAGGCAAAAACAAGCTTCGCTCAAGAGAACTATAAAGAAGCTATGCTTTTATCTTCACAAATACTTTTTGATGAACCAGACAATGAGTATTGGAGTATGTTTGTAAGATTGTGTGATTTGGGTTTAGAAAATAGTGTAAATGCTCAACATATATATGATTATTTCACAACTATGCAAGACCAAGAAGCCGATGAGCAAACAGCTATAAAAAAAATAAACGATCTAATAAAAGCTGGCGATGGCGACAAAGTGCAAATATCTAAATACTTAGAAGAGTTTTCGCAAAGCTCTGTGGACAAGCTTCAAAGTATCTCTTATGAAGAGTTTTTGCAACTTATCGATGAGCGAGGATCTTTCAAAGTAGCATTTGAAGATATCATGTATAGCACCAAAATAAGTCTTGAAAACAAAAAACAATTTTATGAATTTTTGGAAAAGCTTATAAACAACAACTTTCATAATATAGCTTATGAGTATCTTGATAGTCATTTTAATTTCTTTAAATATGACAAAGAGGTGCAAAAACTTTACAATATGCTTGAGAAACAAACCCATGAAACTCATAGGAGATGATAAAATATTTTGTGATAATACATCAGTATTACAACCATATGATATATTTGTATCATCTAAACAAAATGAAAAATATCTAAAAGATATACCGCCAAACACAACTATAGTTCAAGACTATAACTTATCAAAATATTTTGACTTATCGAGCATCAACATAGTCGGGGTTTGTGGCACAAATGGCAAGACCACTACTGCTGCTTGTATCTACTCAATTTTACTTGATTTAGGCTACAAGGTTGCTTTGCAAGGAGGTCGAGGATTTTTTATCAATGATATAAAAAAAGCTGATTTTTCATTGACTACTCCTACACTTTTAGAGACTATATCAAACTTGCAAACTGCTATAAAAAATGATTGTGAGTATTTTATCATGGAAGTAAGCAGCCATGCTATAGTGCAACATAGAATAATAGGATTAAATTTTGCTCTCAAAGTTCATACAAATATCACTCAAGATCATCTTGATTTTCATAAAACATTATAAGAGTATATAAAAGTTAAAAATAGTTTTTTTGCAGATGATGGGCTTAAACTTATCAACAAAGACGATAAAAATATAAAAGTAAACAAAACCAACTGTTTGACATATTCACTTGAGTATCCAGCTACTTATAAAGTTGTAGCTTATAGTTTCAAAGCGGGTCTTAATATTTCACTACAAAATATCCAAAACCTCACAACTATATCTTCGTCGCTTATTGGGATATTTAACATATACAACATAGTTGCATCATTTGGTGCTGTTCATATATTAAGCAAAAAACCACTCGATATTATAGCAAAAGTTGTAGAAAATTTCGCTGGAGTTGCAGGGAGGATGCAACAAATATCTACAAATCCTTATATAATAGTAGATTTTGCACACACGCCAGATGCTATGAAAAATGTATTTGATAGTTTTGTCCCATATGATATTATCGTAGTATTTGGAGCGGGAGGCGATAGAGATAAAAGTAAACGAAAACTTATGGGGCAGGTAGCTTCTAAGTTTGCTTCATATTCATATATTACTAGCGACAACCTAAGGTTTGAAGACCCGGATAAAATATGCGATGATATAGTAAAAGGATTTAACAATAAAAACTACGAGATAGAGATAGACAGAAGAAAAGCTATATCCAAAGCGATATCATCACTTAAAAACTACAAAAAACCAATGATAGTTGTGCTTGGCAAAGGCGATGAAAGAACACAGACTATATATGACTATGAGCTACCATTTTGTGATGCTACAACTATAAAGGAGATTTTATATGAAAAAAGTATTTCAAACAGTTAGTCATCTTGACAATAGATGCTACACTCAATACAACTTAAGCGAAGATATACTTATGGAGCATGCAGGAACAGCCATAAAAAATTTTATATTTAAAAAAATTAAAAAAAACAAAAAAATTCTCATAGTTTGTGGAACTGGCAACAATGGTGCTGACGGTTTGGTGCTAGCTAGACTTTTATTTAGCAGATATGACACCACCATATATATGAGTGGATTTATGAAAACTGACATAGGCAAGCTTCAAGCGACAAGAGTAGCAAAACTAGGAGCCAAAACTATAGATATATTGCCGAAGGTTTTGCAGTTTGACGTAGTGGTTGATTGTTTGTTTGGAAGTGGATTGAGTAGAGATTTGGATGAAAAACAGACAAATATACTAAAGCTACTCAACAACACAAAGGCATATAAAATAGCATGCGATACCCCTAGCGGACTAGATAATACAGGGCGACCTCGTCCTATGTGTTTCAAGGCAGACACCACTATCACTATGGGAGCTTTAAAACTATCGCTTTTTGCTGATATTAGTAAAGATAGCGTAGGCAAAATCATAGTATCCAATTTAGGAGTAGATAGAACCATATATGAAACAGACACAAACTACTATTTGCTAGACAAAAACGATATGAAGCTACCATATAGAACACAGGCAAATACACACAAAGTTTTGTTAGGACATTTAGCAGTAGTTTGTGGCGAAAGAGTGGGTGCTGGCAAACTTTGTGCTATGTCTGCTATGAACTTCGCATGTGGTATGACGACAGTGATATCAACAGACCGCATAGCAAACTTAGATGACAACTTGATGCAAAGCAAAAGCCTACCACAAACCACCACAGCTGTGGCTATAGGTATGGGGCTAGGAAACAACTACGATGAAACTTTGTTAGAAAACGACCTACCCAAAATTATAGATGCAGATATGTTTTATGACAAAAATATATTGAAAGCCTTGACACAGCAAAACATAGTGCTGACACCACACCCAAAGGAGTTTGTATCGCTTTTGTCTTTGTGTGATATATGTGATATAGATACACAAACTTTGCAACACAATAGAGTAAAATATAGCAAACTATTCGCCGATGTTTATCCACATATTGTATTGCTACTCAAGGGGGCTAATCATATCATCACATATCAAAATAGGTTTTATATCAATCCGCACGGCACAAACATACTAAGCACCGCAGGCAGTGGCGATGTGTTAAGTGGGCTTATTGGTTCAAGTTTGGCATATGGGTTATCACCATTTGATGCTACAGTTCTAGGCTCACTAGCACACACTAGTTTAGTCCAAAAGTTTAAAAAGGGTTCATTTGCAGTCAAAGCAACAGACTTGATAAAAAGGATAAAACAGCTGTGAAGTGGGAAATATCAAAACAGTTTGACTTTTGTTATGGTCATAGAGTTTGGTCGCAAAGCTTGGACAAAAGTTTTGCTATAGATGATTGCCTTGTGTGTAGGCACCTACACGGACACCAAGGTAAAATTGTCATCTATCTAAAAAGCGACAACTTAAAAGATGGTATGATAACAGACTTCAAACACTTAAACTGGTTCAAAGAATTTATAGACAAAACTATTGATCATAAATTTATAATAGACATCAACGACCCGCTATACCCTACTATGTTGCCAAATTTTATAGACAAAAACAACTTAATATATTTTGATGAGAATTATTTTATACCAGATACAAATATATTATTTGGCAAACCAACACACATAAAAGAATATATTGAAAGTTTTGTAGTGGTTGATTTTGTGCCTACGAGTGAAAACCTATCACAATGGTTTATGAGTATAGCCCAAAAAAAGATGTCAAAACTAAACTTAATAGTATCGAAAATAGAGTTTCAAGAAACTCCAAAAACAAAAAGCACTCTTGTGTTATGAAAAGAATTCTTGTGTTATGCACTGGCAATAGCTGCCGAAGTATTATGCTTGAAGCTATATTAAATAAAGATTTTAAAAATAAAATATCGGCAAAAAGTGCAGGTGTTCAACATAGTGGATGTGTGCATCCATACACAAAAAAGGTGCTACAAAAATATGGGTATTGGCAAGATGAATATCGTAGCAAGGCATTGGGCGAAGTTTTAAATGGTGTCAATGAGTTTGATATAGTTATAACAGTATGTGATCATGCAAATAGCAAATGCCCTATATTCCCAAACAATACAATAGTTTTGCATATAGGGTTTGATGACCCCGCAAAAGAGGGTTTTAGTGGATTTATAAAGTTGTTTAAAAATATGAAAGATATTTTTCACGAGGAGTATTTTGATGAAATTAAATTGTGACATAGGTGAAGGGTTTGGTATATACAAACTAAATGATGATGAAAAAATATATCCTCATATAGATATGGCGAATATAGCTTGTGGCTTTCATGCAAGCGATGCAAATATTATGGCAAAAAGTGTTCAACTTTCAAAACAAAACGATGTAAGCATAGGCGCTCATGTAGCATACCAAGATTTAGCAGGTTTTGGTAGGCGAACCATTGTTTATGACTCAAGCGAATTGTCTGCTATAATTTTGTATCAAATAGGTGCATTGGCAGGTTTTTGTAGGACAAATGGGACTAAAATTTCTTATATCAAGCCACATGGAGCTATGTATAATGATATGATGAAAGATGAAAATATATTTAAAACTATTTTAAACACAATACAACAATATGACACAAACTTAAAACTAATGCTACTGTCAAAACCAAACAATAAAAAATACGAACAAATAGCAAAACAATACAACATCGCTTTGATATTTGAGCTTTTTCTTGATAGAAACTATGACGATGATGGATATTTAGTAAGCAGAACAAAAGAAAATGCCACCATACAAGATAAAAACATAGTGCTACAAAGAGTAAAAACTATACTAAAAGATGAAT
The DNA here is from genome assembly GCA_003643835.1 of Campylobacterota bacterium. GTDB lineage: Bacteria > Campylobacterota > Campylobacteria > Campylobacterales > Arcobacteraceae > B24-G6. Next base: position 17,432 of record QMKX01000017.1, on the reverse strand, counting down.
ATTTGACAAGTATAAATAATAAAAAATTGTATCTTCGAGCTGATAGTATGTGTGTTCACGGGGACAACAAAAAAGCTATAGAACTAATACAAAGTGTCAAAAATACTATCGAGACTTTAAAATCTAACTCCTAAATACACACTGGTTGTTCCACTTTTATCGTCTATATTGTTTTTGATATATCGCACTACTACTGGCACTGCTATTGTATGGCCAAACAATATGTCAAAACTCATACCTATATAACTTTCAAAAAATTTTAACTTTTTATTTATAGTTATATCAAAGATATTTTGTCCTACAAATAGTGTCTCATTTCGTAGTGATATAGGCAAACTATACGCATACCATTTAAAACCTAAATTCGTAGATAGTTCTGCGTTTGACATCGCTACATCTTTTGCATACATAGAGCTATTTAAACTAATAGCTTCAAAATTTGTCTCGTCAAAATTATTTGGTGCTGGCACAGAATGAACCTTTATACCTCTTCCATCTTCTATATAAACTACATCTGATTTAGTATTTTTGTGTTTCAGTTTTAAATAGGTATGCCAAAATAGATGATTGGTAGTAGATACATCAACACTAATAAAACTATTATTTCTATCGGCTTTTAAGTAAAAGTTTGTTGCAAATTGTCTATGAGGTGCATATGACAAAGCAAACTTTCGAACATAATCATAAGACAACTTCAATATAGCTGGATTTTTGTTTTTATAGTCTGGGTCATAATATCTGTTTAGTTTTGTATCTATAGTGTGTCTGCCTACTTTTAAAAGAGCATACTCTAAAAATAGGTTTGCTATATAATCTTTTTTGCTTTTATTTTGTAGTTTGATAGTATCATTGTCTTCGGTTCTATATATATAACCAGCACTTAAACCATATTGTAACGTATCTGCTTGATTTATATAAGATACCAAACCTATATCTTCTTTGTGCTTGTTTGTGTATTTTATATCCAATTTACTCGTAGCCATAGTATCTACAAATGAAGCAGCAATATCAACAAAACTACTGTTTTCATCACTTGAGAGATATACGATTGGGTATATGTTTGTGAAATTTAAGTATCTAAATTCATTATATGAAGTATCATCAAGTTTTGATGTTGGCTTGGTATCAAGGTTATAAACCATAAGTGGTTTTTTGATGATTGGTTGGAAGTGTGGTTTTTCTTCCGTTTTGTTTATTTTATTTATAGATATTTTGTAACCATTTTCATCTATGGATACAACTGCGAAACTTTTTTTGTCTATATATTTCGCATCTATTATGTTGTCTGCTTTAAATAACTTGCTATTTTTTCCATCTTTTATGCTATATAAACTTACTCCATCTTTTGTATTAGCTACTATATACACCTCATCATCTACTATATCAACTATTTTTGAGAAATAGCCATCAAAACTATATACTTGTTTTTTGTTTTTATATAAAACTCTTTTGTTTTTATCTTGTTTAAAATAGTATATGGCTCCATCTTTATCAAACATAGCATTTGATGCAACAGTAGCATAAAACTCATGGTCTATATATAGCTTGGTTGTTTGAAACGATTTTGATATATCTATATAAGATATTTTATTGTTATGTATATCTTGTATAGATTTGCCTATTGTTTTAACATCTATATAACCATCATCATCAAACAGCCCTACTTTATATCTATTTGTATCTATAAAATTAGCTGTATTTGTATGTAATTTATTTTTTATTTTAAATATTTTACCAGTATTTAAACTGCTGTTTTTTATAAGTAATTTTTTATTTTGTGTATCATATATATTTAGTTTTTGTTTATTTTTTAGATTTGACGACAAAAAGTATATTTTATTGTCTATTTTTGACAACGCTGGTATAGTTTTTGAACTATTTAATAAATTTTTTGTTTTCAATTTTTCAAAATTTTTATTGTCTATTTTTGTTTGTGTTATAAACTCACCTATAAGTTGTTCTAAACTTTTACCAAAATGGGTCTCAAAAGTGCTATTCAGCAAAAATGGGTTTAAAGAGTGGATGCTATGTGCATAAAAAAACTTATTAACTTTTGATAAACCATACTTGATAGATAGAAATTTCATAAAAAATCCACCTACGATATACTTCTCGACACCATAAGGAAAACTGGTGTGGTTGTTTATAAATTTTGTTGGTGTGTAGTTGCTGTTTATCAAAAGTGAGTTTTTCATAGCTTTAAAAATTCCACTATGAAGTCTACCACCATTTTGATACAACGATTCATTTAAAACAGCATTGCCTTCTACTAAAACAGTAGGCAAAAATATATTAGGAGAAGTGAAAAAAAATGCCACTGCTTGGACAGGCATATAGTTTGAGCCTAGATATTTTTTCAAAAATTTTGATATTTTTGATTTTTTTGCATTCATTTGGTAGTTGTGGATAGTTTCGTGAGTTAAAAGTGTAGCAAGCCACGAGTTGTGCGCAAAGTAGTTATTCATATGAGCCCCGCCATTATAATACACACCCATATTGTTTGGATATTGTGTAGAATAAGCATTTGCTACTTGTGTATCATTTGACTTTAAAACAATTGTTAATTTCTCATCAAACTTATAAGCAAAAAGTTTGTCGTTTATCTCCATAAGTTTTTGTATGTGGTCTTTGACAAATGAAGCATCTTTTTTATGGTTTTTTGTGTATATTATATCAAAATTATTGTTTTCATCTATAAAATAATCATCGTTTGCTCGCACAAAACAAATACACAGCAAACACAAAATTATAGTTTTATTTGTTCTGATTTTTTATCCTCATATCCAATCTTTTTATGTATTGTTGTTCTATAAGTTCGAGAGAACTTAATTTATCTGTGATATAGCTTAATGTTTTGTTTTTGGGCACTATGTATGGAGTGACGATTATAGCTAAAGTGGTTTTTTCGTTCGTTGTTTTTTCGTTTTTAAACAGAGCGCCTAAAAACGGTATATCACCCCAAAATGGCACTTTTGTTTTGATAATCTCATTTTTTTGTCCTATCAATCCACCCAATATAACACTTGAAGCGCTATTGACAATAGCAGTTGTAGATATAGTTTTTTTTGTAGTGTCTGGTTGGCCGTTGGTGGTAGCTCCGTTGATATCTTCTAAACTTGCCTCAATACCAAGCACCACTCTTTTGTCATCAAGCACTCGTGGTACAACAGAAAATTTCAAGCCTATATTTTCTCTTGTAAATGACTTATCAATTGTCGTGCCATCTTTGACTATTTTGATATCTTCTTGTATTGATTTTGTTTGGCCTATATATATCGATGATTTTTGGTTGTTAACACACAACAAAGATGGCTGTGATATTATATCTAAAGCTCCGTTTGAATTAAGTAAATTGATAGTAGCTCCTATCAAAAATCCTTTGCTTAAGCTTGTAGTTTCAAATGGTGTATCGCTCATATCGAAGGTTTTGTATTTACCGCCCAAATTAGCAGCATATGTTCTAAGTCCTGCGCTATTGCTATTTGCACCAATAAGGCCATATTTTATACCGATATTTTTTGCTTTTTGTTGGCTTATTTGCACTATCTTTGTTTTGACATATACTTGATATTGTGCTATATCTATATTTTTAACTATATTTGCTATGGTTAATACAAACTTCTTTTGCCCTACTATTATGATGCTATTGGTTATATCATCATTTAGAATTTTGTTTTGAAATATTTGGTATTTGTTTTTGATATTTGGGATTTTTGTTTTTGTGCTTAATGGTTTGAGAACTTTTTTGATATTTGAAGCACTGCTGTGTTTTAGATATATTATTTTTGTGTATACATCGTCTGCTTTTAATTCTATGTTTGATTGTTGTTTGATTGTTGTTTGGTTTATATCGCTTATATTTTGTTTGAGTTCAACTCTTTTTCTGACTATCTTTAATATCTCTTTGTCTTTTATAAGCTCATAACCTTTTTGTTCTAAAGAGTATTTAAGTATCGTTTGAAGGTCATTTTGATTTATATCTTCATTGGTGCTGAAAAACACAAAACTATCCAATGGTTCTGGCATAAGTATTGTTTTGTTTATAGCCTTTGAGGTGATACGAACAAGGTCTGATAGTTTTAGGTTTTTTGTGTTTATCTGGATATTTGATGCGAAAGTATATATTTGGCACACAAACAGCAACACAACAAGCCTAAAAAACCAAACTACCATCCTATAGAAAACTGTATTGAGTGTCTTTTATCACCATCTTGAAAAGATACTGCTCCTACTTCAGCGGTATAATAAGCATATGCGAGTTTAAAAATTTCGCTGTCAATAGCAAAACCAAAAGTATTGTATCCTTGATGAAAACCTGTTTGCAATGATATAGTGCCATACTTGCCACCTATCATATCCCCACTTATGCCCAATCTTGTTCGCTTGATGATATCGTCATCTTGTTGGTATTGATATAAAATATCTGTATAATCAAATGCTGCTTCATAAGAACTAAACCAAACTCTGTCAAATTTTTGTTTGTATGCTACACCTATATTGAGAGTTGTTGGAACCATATTTTCATAAGAGTTATGAGCAATATCGCCGATATTTTGTATAGATGCACCTACTGTTATATTTTTATAGATATCTACTTTAGCGCCCAAATCAAACACTATATCACTACCATCGTTTACATAATCATCCATAAATCTGTCACTTATATTATCGTCAAGCAAGTCTGCTAAACTTAAGTTTGCTGATATTGTTTTATGTTTAATATATTTCATACCCACACCCATAGATATATTTTCAAGTTTAATTTTGCCAATATGTTTAGAGCCAGAGTTTTGTGCGACACCAACAGCAAGCCCGCTATAGAGCATACCATTTACCTCTATCAAACCTTGTGAGCCACTACCTCTGTGTGTTTTTATATTGATATTTGCTCCGGTTATTGGCATGACACCAAGAGCAAAGCTTTCAAACTGTTTGCCAACTTTGAGCAATGCAACTGAGCTTGATAGATGTAAATTTTTATTCAGATATCTTTCTGTCAAATCTACCATAGCTATTCTTTGTTTGTTGTCATCTTCTATATCACTTGCATCGCTAAAATCTTTTGCAAAATCTTGTATGTGCTCATTGTATGTCACACCGATATTCAACAACTCAACCTCCCAGCCATTTTCTTTGGGTATATCCATAAGTCCTGCTGTGTTATAAAAAAGCGAATGAACTCCGCCAGTAGTTGCTATACCAGCTCCACCCATACCCATAATTTTTGTTTCTTTATACAAGGTGCTATGTTCATATGTCGCTGAGTACAATATAGTAGTAGAAAACAGCAACAATACTATTTTCATAATTTTTTTCATCTATTTATCTTTGTTCATATAGTCAATAAATGCATCTTGGTTTATGATCAATTTACTATTTGCTACATCCCATTCACATTTGCCTGTATTTGTGTCATCTATTGCATTTGCATTGTCTATTTCACACATCTCTTTTTTGAATTTTATCACTTTCTCATCGTCGGTATCATCGCTTTCACTATCTTTTGATAGCGCTATGGTTTTGAGCATATCGTCATCGTTTAGTAAATTTACTACACTATCGTTTAGGTTTGTAGCATTGCCGTCTTCATTTAGTTTGATACAAGGCAACACTGTATTATTTGATGTATCTGTGATATCATTTAAACTATTGTTTGGTAGTTTGTCATTATTTCGGTCGCACACGACATCTGACAATGTAGTCAATGTTGTGTTATAATCAGGATTATAAGTTGTTGTATCCACAACTCTATAAAAAAAGTTATCAGTTCTGCCGGCACCTGAGCCGTCTATCTTTATCTTTGTCATCTTTAGAGTTTTTGTGTTTAGTGAGGTATGAGCATAAGTTATGGTTCTGTTAAAATCGCTACTTACATTGCCATCTGATCCTTTATATGTTGTGTTGCCATTTGCAAATACCTTCAAAGCAAAATTTGTAGCTTCGAGACTATCAAGTTTGTCATTGTTGTTGGCATCTTTGCTTTGCTCTAAATTATCGCCGTCTATTATAGATACTATATCTTCACTTTCTAACTCTGGCACGGCATCTTTTATGACATCTTTGAACTTGATAATATCTTCCAAACTAGCAGCTCCTGCATTTTTATCATCATCGCTCAAAGAAGATATAAGCATAGGATTTATTGACAAACATGCTTGTTTTTGTATCTTTGTGAGTTTAGTATTGTAGTCCTTTTCATTGCATATCGATGTATCATCTCCTACCAATATATTTAGATATGTCAAACCTATTTTCAAGTTTTCATCGTCAAGTTTAGAAAAAATAATTTTATTGAACTCTTTTGACTTGATATCATCTGCCAAGCTATCATCTATAGCGGTAAACTCCTTTGCTAAACTCAACACATCAAACCCTGCTTTGCCAAAATATGCTGCACTTATATCAAGGTAGCAGTTATTTTGTTTGTGGCCACCAAATTGACTACAATCACCAAGTGTGTTTATAACTTTGTCAAAATCACCACTATCAAGAGCGGCTTGGGTGTCATAATCTTTTTTATTTTCTTTGGTATTGTTGCAACCTGTGAGAAGCAGCAAAGCAAACAATAAAATTGTGAAAAAAAATCTCATATATTCTCCTTTTTAGTATTGTATCATATATAATTAAAATATTTATATTTTGACAAAATCTTTGATATATTCATACCCAGAATATAAAGTAAAAAACACAGCCAGCCATAAAAGTGCTGTCCCATACGGCCAGTTCATTATCAAAAACCCTATAGCAAACATTTGCACTACTGTTTTAACCTTGCCAGATATTGTAGAAGCTATATTTTTATTTTGAGAAACTGCCACAACTCGTAAACCTGTGATAAAAAACTCGCGAGACAATATCAAAAATATTGCAAATACATCGGCTCGTCCTATATATACAAGTCCTAAAAACCCTGCAAGTATGAGCATCTTGTCAGCAAGCGGGTCAAGTATAGCACCCAGTGTCGTCATCTGGTCAAACTGCCTAGCTATGTATCCATCAAAAAAGTCAGTCACAGATGCCACGACAAACACAAGTCCAGCAAGATAGTCAAACCAGCTTTCGTGCCAAAGTCCGAAAATATCTATATCTCTATAGACCAAGAACACCAGCAACACAGGAGATAGGAGTATCCTAAATCCTGCTAGTATGTTTGGTATGTTTAAGTTTCTGTTTTGTTTTGTAGCATTCATATCGTCATAACTCCAAAGCTTTTTGGACTATATTTATCATGCTTTTTTTTGTCTTTATTTCACCTGTCACAAATTTTCTAAACTTTGGTATATCGTTGTTTGTTATGTGCTTGATAGTAAAGTCGCATTTATAGTCGCCATTTGGTCGCCTGTGTAGTGGTCTTTTTTTCTTGCTGTCTGTTCTTTTTTTGCTCCATATCACATCTGCTTTTTTGACAGCGGTTAGAAAAACTTGATTTGGAGCTATATCTACAAAAAATATCATATCAAAATCTCTATCTATCTGCAAGTGTTCGTGCTGAAAATTGCCACTATTTGTAGTGATAGTCGCTGTTTTCACTTCTATTTTTTTGTTGTTTATGATTATATCATAACCTTTGTCTGTAGAAGTTATGTTTTTTTGATAATCAACTACAAATCTATTTTCGTCTATAAATACATCAGCTAGCAGTTCTTCGCCTATCTGTCCTCTATCGTCCAGCGACAAACGGTATTTTATATCTTCATATGTGCTATCTTTCCACACAAATTTTGGCGGTTTTTTTCTTTTTGTTATATCGTCTATTTTGTCTAGTATTTTGTCTTTTATAAAGCTATCTTTGTTTGTCTCGCTCGCATTTGATATATATGCTAGACAAACAAATATAAATACAGTTTGAGGTATTTTAGCCAGTAGCATATAGATTTTCATCATGATATCCGTATTTGACGATCTCTTGTTCTATCAAGCTTGTCCTTAAGTTTAAAGCACTGTTGGTAGATGAAAAGCTCGCTTTTTCCCAGTTTATCTCATCGTAAAACAACTTTTTCAACTCTTTTGTCTTTTGTAGCATGACTATGCCATAGCCCCGTCTGTGTGGCAACTCTTCAAACCCATCATAAGCTCTCATACCACCAAAACAAGTCGATGGCAAGTAAGCATCACATCTATATAACATATTTTTGTTTCTAGTGCTACTAGGAGTGCCGCCATCACTTAGAGAATAGACCTTTATATAGCTACTGCAAGTTTTTTTGATAGTTTGTACTATTTTGTCTGTGTTTATCTTCGTCCAAACTTGAAATATAGTCGCTACTTTTACTTCTGTGCCGTCTGGATACTCAAAAGAGTTAGACGGTAGCTTTTCGCTGTGTGCTAGAACGTAGCCTTTTACTCTTTTTTGTGGTACTCCTTTGCCATCGCTGTCAAACAATGGCGGCAATATAAAGGCAACTACATCTGCAAACGATGACGAGTGATTTATAAACCTTAGAGCTAAATTTCCTCGCAAACCAAACGGCGGATTGCCTATGACTATATGTTTGTTATTCTCTTTTGGTATATAGTTTAGATAGTTGGATTTTATCAACTTGTCATCACCTTTTGGGTCTATATCTACACCTATTCGCCTATCTTTTGGCAGTAAGTTATAAAAGTTGCAACACCCAGCACTAGGCTCTACAAATACATAATCATCTGTATCTATATCTATATCTTTTAGCACTTCTATCATTTTGTCATAGCAATACTTTGATATTTTTCCATTTGTATAAAACTGGTCTTTTTGCCTATACTCAAGTGTGTTGTCATACTTCTCGTCCAACAAAAAGTTAAAATCATTGAAATAATTATCCGGAACTTTATCTTGTTTTATCCATCTGTTTATCGTGTTTATATTTAGCTCTAGTTTGTCTTTGATATACTTCGTACTATATTTTTCTAGTAGTTCTACAAAAAGTTGTTTAGTAGTTATATCTTTTGGCATATTTTATGTATTAAAAGTAGTTCCGCCATCTACTAAAAGAGTGCTACCTGTTATCCATCCGGCATCGTCACTACACAAAAAGAAACATGCATTTGCTAAGTCTTCTGGCTGACCCATACGACCTAATGGCGATAGCTCTGCTGTTTTTTGTGCTACCTCTTCATAGTTTGTGAAAGCTTTTAAGGCATCAGTATCTATAGGGCCACCAGATACTGCATTTACTCGTATGGCTTTCTCACCTAACTCAGTAGCCGCATATCGCACCATAGCTTCAACTGCTGCTTTATTTGTGCCGTGTCCTGCATAGTTTTGTATATATACTAAGTTGCCAGTAGAACTTAAGCTAACTATACTTCCGCCGTTTGCCATCCGTTTGGCTGCTTGTTGAGAGCAACATACAAAAGCATCTATAGTTGCTGTATATATGTTGTCAAGTCCCCTTGGCTTTAGCTTCATAAACTTGCCATATCCTCCTACAACTGCTCTGCCATATATCATAGCATTTGATATAAAAAAGTCTATATTGTCAAAATCTTCATCTATAGCTACAAAAAGTTCTTTAGCAGTTTGGGGTTCAAGTATATTGTATGCATAATATCTTGCTTTTATATTATACTTAGTCTCTAAATCTTCTTTTATCTCTTTGGCTATTTGTTCATTTGAGTTATATGTGAAAGCTATATTCACACCTTGTTTTGCGAACTTATAAGCACATGCTTTGCCTATGCCTTTAGTGGCTCCTGTTATGACCAATGTTTTGTTTTTCATTTTTTAACCTCATAATTTTTAAGTATATTTTCAAGATATTTCATATTTGTTTGCGATGGTGCGGTTAAAGGTAGCCTATACTCCAAACTGTCTATAAGACCACTTAAATACATGGCCGCTTTTATAGGTATAGGGTTTGCTTCACAAAATAAAGCATAATTAAGTGGATACAAAAAATTGTTTAGTTCGTTTGCTTTTTTATATTCGCCTTTATTTGACAACTTTATAATTTGTGATTTTATATCAGGCAATATATTTGCAGTTACCGATATACAACCACACGCTCCGCTCGCCATCATAGGTAAGTCTATAGCATCGTCACCACTTATCACCACTAAATCAGGTGCTTTGTTTAGTAGCTCTATAGTTCTCTCTAAACTTCCAGTGGCTTCTTTGATAGCATAAATATTGTCGCACTCTTCGTATAATCTCACAGCTGTGTCAGCTTCTATATCCACAGCAGTTCGACCTGGGACATTATATAACATGACAGGTATATTTATAGTGTCGGCAATTTTTTTATAGTGCTGATACAAACCCTCTTGTGATGGTTTGTTATAATACGGAGCTACACTCAATATAGCATCGGCTCCTAAATTTTCAGCACTTAATGCTAGCTCCACAGCTTCACTTGTAGAGTTTGCTCCAGCTCCTGCTACTACTTTGACACCTGTGCCACGAGTGATATCAACTGCTATTTGGATACATTTTTTATGTTCTACCATATCAAGTGTGGCGCTCTCTCCTGTAGTTCCCACTGGCACCACAGCTTGTGTTCCTTGGACTATTTGTCTGCTTATTAGTTTGGCATAGCATTTCTCATCCAATTTGCCATCTTTAAATGGTGTGATGAGTGCTGTCATGGCACCTACTATATTTTCCATACCTATCCTTTGGGCTATAGTATCTAAAAAAGTTTAAATTATCTAAAAGGTAAGATTAAAACAAAAATTCGCACAATATGCCTGACGCAAAAGAAACGATAAGAACACAATATAGGCAACCTATAGATACAGAAGTGCCGTTGCCATTTTCTAGCCTACCCAAAGCAGCTCGACTTATGCCACATCGTAGCACCAAGCAAACACTTGATGTCTATTTATAAAGATTTTATGCTTTTAGTGAAAATTGTTTGTGATTAAATACTCCAAACTCATCGAAACTAAAGTGATATAACTTGTCTTTTTGTATCGGTAGTTCGGCAAGATACCGCATACCCAAAAGCACTTGAAATGAAGCTATATGCATGACCATACCTGCTGTGATACCTTGAGGTTCGTTCTGTATTATCTTGAAAAATTCATCAAACTTCGCTTTGTCCATAAAACAAACTTGACCATAAAACTTCTCGACCGAGCCATATACCCACGGTGTATTACGATCTTTGCAGTATTGGTCTATATCGGCTCTCGCTTGGATATTGTCTGTAGCATCAAATATCAAGTCATAATTTTGTATAGTGGTAGCACCAAACTCAGCGAAACTTGCAATATAACTTTGCACAATTGTTTTATCGTATCTTTTTTGTATAGTTTCTTTGAGCACATCAGCCTTGAACCGCTCTTCATCTTCTAAATCAAATGCTATTTGCCTGTGTATATTGTGTAGGCTTATTTGGTCAAAATCGATCAAATCAATTCGCCCCAATCCAAGTCCGCCCAATGCTATGCCTATGCTACAGCCCAACCCACCACAGCCTACAACTGCCACCTTTTTAGTCGCTAAATTATCTTGAGTTTTTTTGCCCCATAGTTGCCACTGTCTTGTCATATAGTCTATCATAATTGTCCTAATATCTTTTTTGTAGTTTCGTATGGATTTGATGAATTGTATATCGGCCTGCCTACAACTGCCATATCTACCAAACTATCTTTTGCTTTTTGTATATCTGCTACTCTTTTTTGGTCGTTTGATTTTTCGCCAAATTGTCTAATACCGGGCGATACTGTCAAAAAGTTTTGCTCTGTGTGTCGTTTGATATCAATACTTTCAAATGCAGAACACACCACACCATCGAGACCAGCTTTATGACTTAAAGTTGCAAACTCATTTACTTTTGTTATGATATTGTCATTGTATATTTGTTCAAACCCAACCTCATCGAAACTAGTAAGTGCGGTAACTGCTATGATTTTAGGTCGGTTTTTTATATCGTTAGTTTGTCTTATAACTTCACTCATAGCTTCATATCCGCTTGATGCATGGATATTGAACATATCTATAGGCAAACGGCACAACTCAAGAGCTGTGGTAGCCATAGTGTTTGGGATATCATATAGTTTTAAATCCAAAAATATCTTGAAGTTTTTGTCTATATTCTTTATATCATATATGATATCGTTGCCATCTCGTATGTATGCCCGAAGCCCGACTTTAAACCATATATCTAAGCCGTATGAATTTTGAACCAATTTTATGTTCTCGTCTTTGGTCGGCAAATCCAGTGCTACACAAAGTTTCACGATAGCTCTTTACTTAAGTTTTGTAAAACTGCATTTATAAGTTTGAGCGAACTTTCATCGCACAGCTTGCTCGCTATTTTTGTAGCTTCGCTTATGATCAAGGCATCATCTGTATCTGTCGTCATCTCTGCTGTGGCTACTCTCAATATAGCTTTTGGCACTGCTCCTATATCATCTACGGTTCGTTTGTTTAGTCTTTCATTTATTTGATTGTCTGCTTTTTCTTTGTGAGACATAGCAAGATTTAGAAGCTCTTCGCCAAATACCTTTTGTTTGTTTCGTATTTTTTTATTTTCAAACAACTCATCGGTGTAGTTTAAAATTTTGTCATTGCCTACTTCCAGAGCATACAGCACACCTACAACCACCTCTCGCACATCTGTTCTAGTAGCCATCTAAACTTTTTTATATAGGTCTAACATCTCTATGATAGTAGTCATAGCTTCAGAGCCTTTGTTGCCGACTTTGCTACCTGCTCGCTCTATGGCTTGCTCTATCGTGTCAGTGGTTAGCACTCCGTTTGATACAGGTATATCGTGTTGCATGGTAGCTGTAGCTATACCTTTGGTGGCTTCTGCTGATATATAATCAAAATGCGGTGTAGCCCCTCGTATCACCGCTCCCACACAACATATCGCATCGTATTTGCCACTTTTGAGCAGTCTCGTGAGCACAAATGGTATCTCAAATGCTCCTGGCACCAAAACTAAATCTAAGTTTTTTTCGTCGCCTCCGTGTCGCACAAACGAGTCTTTCGCACCTTCGACCAATCTATCTGTGATGATGTGATTAAATCTGCTGTTTATTATCGCTATCTTTTCGTCGCCTTTTAGTCGCAGTGACCCTTCAAATGTTTTCATATTTTATCCTTTGTTTGTTTGTTTTTGTTTTCATCTTTTATCGCTTTTGCTCTTTCATAAGCTGTCGCTACTGTCTGGGACATACACTCTTGTATGCTGTATCGCTCCATCACTTCACATCCAGCAACAGTAGTGCCGTTTGGGCTTGTAGCTTCGTCTTTGATATCTTGTGGTAAGGTTTGTGCGATAAGTGGCGAAAATCCATCAAATAATCCAGCGACTATCTGTCTGCTTTGTGCTCTACTTAGACCACAATTAACACCACCATCTATAAGTCCTTGTGCTACTATAGCTAGATATGCAGGGCCGCTTCCTGCTATAGCTGTAGCTATGTCAAGCTTATCCTCGCTATCTACCCAGACGGTTTGACCTATATTGTCAAATAGTTTCACCGCATCATTTTGTGCCGCCATATCGCCTGTCAGCGTAGTCATAGATTTTTGATATTTAGCCGAAACATTTGGCATGACTCTTATATAATTTTTTGCTTTGATATTTTGTCTTAAAATATCTATAGTAGTACCCGCAAGCACACTATACAGCACATTTGCCACACCTTTGAACTGCAAACTCTCTAGTGCTTGTTGTTTAGTAGATAGGATGATATCTTTGCCGTCTATATCTATCTTGCCGTCTATTTTTGTAGTAGTTATAACAGGGTATTTTAGTTTTAGTTCACTCAAAACAGATGTGTCTCTGGCTATCACTTCTAAATCATATCCATCTTTTAGAGGTGATATCAAAGCTTTGGCCATATTGCCACTGCCTACAATTGTAATCATATTTTATCTTTTTTTGTTATTATAACAAAAAAAGGTTAATTTTTGTCAAACAGCTATATATTTGGTCCTATCAATTCGCGAAGATTTGGTCTTAGCTTGGGTATTGACTTGTCTGTAGGCGTCAAGCAGTGCAATTTTGATTGTCTGTATTGTGAGCTATCTCCTGCAAAAACTACAGCCACACAAACTATCACAGCGGAATTTAAAGATATACTCAAAGATATTCAAAATGGTCTATCCAAATACCCCAAACTAGATGTGCTGACATTTACAGCAAATGGCGAGCCTACATTGTATCCGTATCTATCCGAACTTTTAAGCGAAACGGACAAGATAAAAGGCGACACCAAGACACTCATACTCTCAAATGGTGGCAATATATACGAGCCGCATATCCAAGACACTCTTTTGGGTTTTGATATTGTTAAGCTATCGCTTGACTGTGTGTCAGCAAAATGTTTCAAAAAACTTGACAGAATACACGAGAGTATAGACACAGACAAGATAGTGGGCGGTATGGTGGAGTTTAGAAAAAGATTTTCAAACTCTCTGGTGATAGAGACACTTTTTGTCAAAGGTATCAACGACACACAAGCCAACATAAACGACTTACAAAAAGCCTACAACCGCATAAAACCACACAGAGTAGATATAGGCACTATTGACCGACCGCCTGCTTTTGATGTGTTGCAACTTGAGTTTAAAGAGCTACAAAGCATAGCCCATAATTTCCACGACCAGCACACGACCATAGCACACAGCAAAGCCACACAAGACCCACAGCGATATGACACAGCCGAACTGCTAACTATGCTTAGTATGCGAGCTATCAACGATGACGATATCAAAAATATGTTTGACGATGTGACTAAAGAGAAGTTTGACAAGCTTTTGAAACAAAGCAAGATAATATCTCAGGATGTAGCTGGGGTGGTGTTTTATAAGGTGAGGGCAGATTGAGGTTTCGTATCATAAGATTGGTTTGATACAATATAACACACAAAGGAACGACATATGGATATGATTGTTTGCATGATGATGTTCTTTGAGGGGTTAAAATTATAGATAAGGTTTTATACTCTAAGGGTAAAGTAGCCCTATATGTGCTGATGGGCTGCTTCAATGATGCTAATCATTTACTATTGTATTTATGGTGTATTGAGTTTATTTTTTTGTTTTATACAACCTAATTGTAAAAAATCAACTTCTTGATTTCTAAATATATTATTACTATTTACTATTAGGGCATTCCCTTGATATAGATTTATACTATTATTTACATTAGCAATATCAATATATTTTGAAATAGAAGAATTTTTATCATAAATATCTTTTATAATTCTACTATATACTACATCTCCACCGTGAAATCCATCTACACATTCACAGTCATTTTGTGTTATCACTGATAAGTTATGATAATCATAATTCTCCATATCAAGAGATTTAACTAATTCTCTAAATCTATCAATAAAACCATATGGAAAAGCTTCCATTTTTTTATAAGTAGCATTAGCAATAGGAGGTATCAAAAGAATAATTTTTGTATTATTATTTTTGATTATTTCTAATATTTTATTGAATGTATCAATTCTATCTTTTGAGAGTTCATTTCCATATTCAAACCTGCTATTACCATCACTAATTCTCTTAAATGTATTACTGAACTTTTCATCTCCACTTTTTTCTAATCCAAAAACTGTTTTTGAATAAAACTGTGAGCCATCACTTCTAAATCCATTAGAAGTAGAAATAGCAGCAAATCCTAAGTTGTCATAATTTGTATATTGATTTTTAATTTTATTACTGTTTAATATGTTAGTAAATGATGATAGACTAACCTTACCACTTGTAAGCCAAGATAATGTTTTATATATTTTAGTAGTGCTGATACTTTTTCCATCATTTTCATGATAAGGAAAGTATTTTGGTTGATTAAAATCATTATTGAACCACCAAAAGTCTAAACCAAGTATAATATACTCAGGCTTATGAAATTGATACATATTCTCTAAAAATTTGTATCCTTCATTTAGATAATTCATTCCTCCACCAGCAGTAACAAAAGAAGTATTGAAATTTTCTTTTCTAAATGCCATTACTCTTGAACTACCAAGTGCGACAATATTTGGTTTTACTTTTTTAATTAATTCTAATTTGTATGAAAATGTATTTTGATTTAGTGCTGTTCCATATATGGAATTATTTGTAATTTGTCGTTCAACAATATCACTATAAGTGTTATTCTCAAAATTTGATTCTAAATATATATATAAAAGGCTATACGGTATCACACCAATTATAAATATTAAAATAAACCATATTTTTATCCATTTTTTACCATTCATAAAATAATACCTCCTTAAAAGTTAAAATACAAAAATTCTGATACTTTGTTAAGTGATAATACACCACCCATAAAAGCAATTACTGAAAATACAATTGTTTTGTAATTTAGTTTGAAAGTTTCTAATTTTTCCATAGAATTCTTAAATACAAGTAGTAATATGAATCCGATAATCAACCAAACTATTAAATCTTTTCCTGCTGCTAAGTTAGTAGCAAATCCACCAAATTCAACACCATGATTAGTTAAAATTGATAACTTTGAAGCTAAAAAATTCGGTAATACAATATTATCCAAACTAAACATACTCCCTAAAACCTTAACAGCATCATCCCACTCTTTCGCCCTAAAAAACACCCAAGCAATATTAACAAAGTTAAAAGTAATCAACCAAGCTAACCAAGTCCAAATCTTAAAACCTAATTTACTCCAAGCCCTATGAATAACTAATGCTATACCGTGTAAAAATCCCCAAAACACAAAAGTCCATCCTGCCCCGTGCCAAATCCCACCAATAATAAAAGTAGCCATAAGGTTTGTATATACTCTAAATTCTCCCTTTCTGTTTCCACCAAGTGGGATATACACATAATCTTTGAGAAACCTACTAAGTGTAATATGCCATCTTCTCCAAAAGTCTTGTATATCGGTAGCCTTGTATGGACTGTTGAAGTTGATAGGCAGTTTGATATTAAATAGAAGTGCCGCACCTATAGCCATATCGGTATAGCCACTAAAATCAAAATACAACTGAAAAGTATAAGATAAACTTGTAGCCCAAGCTTCAAAAAGATTTAGTGTTGTAGCCGTATCAAACCCAGCAGTAGCCCACACAGCAAAAGTATCAGCTATGACAACTTTTTTAAACAGCCCTATAGAAAATATAAAAAGCCCCATAGCAATATGGCGATAATTTTTCACTTTGTTTCGTGTCTTTGCAAACTGTGGCATCATCTCTTTATGATGGACGATAGGACCCGCTATTAACTGCGGGAAAAATGTCACAAACAGAGCATAGTTCACAAAGTCATACTCTTTTGTCTCTTGTCTATAACTATCAACCAAATATGATATTTGCTGAAAGGTAAAGAAACTAATAGCAAGAGGCAAAGCTAAATCCAATGTAGGGATATTTGACGATGTCAAAAAATTGACATTTTCTATCATAAAGTCGGTATATTTAAAATACCCAAGCAAAGCTATGTTTGAGACAATACCAAACCCTAAGAGTGATTTTCTAGAGAATTTATGAGATTTCCCCCCCCCCCCATTTTTTTT
>QMKX01000016.1 GCA_003643835.1 Campylobacterota bacterium | reverse complement strand
ATCGCTTCCATCTTTTCCAATCATGTGTGAGCCAGTTATACCGATATCAAACCAATAGTTATCTGCCTTGCCTTGTGTGAGAGCATATGCTAACACATATAGACCATTTACTATGACGAAGCCTATTATAAATATACCTACAACCGCTAGCAAAACAACAGCTCCATCTGGACCATCAAAAAAGTTTGTTCCTCCTCGTTCTTGAGTTTTGGCTATTTTTTCATCTGTTTTCTCGTCTATCAATATATAACTTCTGTCTTTGATCTTGATATTTTTGCCGTTTTTTGCTTGTTGGACAAACTCACCTGCAGGCATAGAATAAAACTTCGCATCTGGGTATTGTGCTTTGAGTTCTGCTATCTTTTGTATCGATATATCGGCTTGGTTGAATACTATCGTCCTTGCCATCGTAGATGAATACATAAGTGATAGCGACAAGGCTATGGAAAAAATCTTTTTCATATTGTTCTTTTTTTGTTAGTATACCATTTTTTTTATAAATAATACTCTACATATCGTCCATCATATTGGCAGCAGTTTTCAGCTTATTGTTATCAAAGTGAGTATATATTTTCGATGTATCAAGCGATGCATGACCTAGAGCTTCTTGCACCAGTATCAAATCTTGGCTTTTGTTGTATAAAAGTGTAGCGAAGCTGTGTCTTAACATATGGGCTCCATTTTTCTCTTTTTTGATACCACAGCTTCTCAATATGTTTTCTACAGTTCTGCTGACATACGATTGTAAAAGTCGGCTACCTGTTTTGGTGCAAAATAGGGCATCGCTTTGGCAAGTTCGTGTGTCTAACCACATTTGCAAGTCGCTTTTTATGTGTGATAGTTTTAGCAGGACTGTGCGTTGTTTGTTGCCTTTGCCGACTATTTTTATAGTAAAATAGCCATCTTTTTCTATAATATCTTTGATATTTATATTTATAGCCTCGCTTACTCTTATACCTGTGTATAGGATTATCTTGATTATAAGCTTATTTCTATGCTGAACTTCAGGTTTAAACTTATATGTATCAATAGCTTGAATAAACTTTTTTATCTCATTTTCATCCATAAAAGAGGGTAGTTTGACGCCACTTCCACCGGTAATTCCACCCCAACCTTTTAACTCTATACGATATATATGAGACTTGCCATCGGTGTCTTGGTTTTGTTTGTCTAAAAAACTGAAAAATCCTATGATAGTGATACGATAGTTTTTTTTCGTAGCGTCGCTCAAGCTTGCTGTATTTGTAACTAAAAATTCGCTTAAAAACTCCTCGTCTATATTTTTTAGTGTGTTGCTGTCATAGTTTTGATATACATAGTCATATAGCTTATTTAGTGGATGAAAATAGGTCGCCACACCTATGAGACCATTGTTTCGTATATCTTTTATAGTCTGTTTCAACTTATCCATATCATCACAATCTTTTTTAAGTGTTTGTATTGATACCGTTAGCTTTGTTTGACTTTTTACTTGTCTGTTTGACAGAGAATTAACCTTTGAACGCATATATAGCTTTATCCAAAAAAAAAGTGAGTTATAAACATCTAATTTATAATCAATACTATGTCTCATCTATATACCTTCATATGTTAGAGTATTGAAAACTATAATTTTCAAACTTTTGTATTCTATCATATAGTGCTATCCATATCTATCATATACTCTGTTTTGTTTATTGTATGCAAAAAACTTAAAAGTTGTTTGACATCTTTTGACCTTATGACCAGCTCGTATCTAAACCTGTTTGCTATCTTTGCTATTTTACAGATGTCTGCTTTGATTATTTGTATGTTTGGGTATTGTTTTTTATCTATTTTTGCTACAACCATATCCATATTTTGTTTTGCTTTTGCTTGATTTTTATGGCTACATACTATTTTGGCTACTCTTATCTTGGGCGGATACAACTCTTTGCGATATTCTATCTCATTGGTTAAAAACTCTTTGTAGTCGCTTTGATTTAAATAGTAGTCAAAAAACTCTCTATTTTTCGTAGATATTATAACCTCTCCTTGATTTTTCCTACCTGCCCTACCTGCTACTTGTATAGCCATAGTTATTGCTAATTGTCTTGCTACGAAGCTATCCATATTGAGTATAGAATCAAGTCCAAGTATTATGACTAAGTTCACATTGTGATAGTCATGACCTTTTGAGAGCATAGATGTGCCTACCAATACATCTATTTTGTTGTCATTGAACTCTTCTAATACTTTTTTTAGTTGATTGTTTGTTTTGATTTTGTCTCTATCAAACTGCTTGATAACTTTATTTGTATACATCTGTTGTAGTTGTTTTGCTACTTGGGCTGTGCCTACTATATTGTTGGTTATCACCCCTACTTTGCACGATGGGCATATATCTGGGATAGGTTCAATATACCCACAATAATGACACTTGATCGCCTTTGATATAGTATACAAACTCATACTAACCGAACAATACGGACACTCAACTGCTTTGCCACAATCACTACATACTTGATACTTGAAGTTTGCGCGTATAGGCACAAATACCATTATTTGGCCATTGTTTTTCAAGTTTTGTTCTATTTTATTTGAAAATATATCATATTCTATGTTCGTGTTTTTTGTCAAAATTATTTTGTTTTTGTTTTTAAAATATTTTTGCTCCAATCTTATGTATGGCAATTTATAAAATGACGTTATAGATGGAGTAGCACTTCCTGCTATGAGTTTGATATTATATTTTGAAGCTATATATATAGCTATATCTTTAGCATTGTATCGTGGTTTTTTATCTGCTTTGTATGACATATCGTGCTCTTCATCTACTATTATCAAGCCAAGTTTTGCATACGGCAAAAAAAGAGCCGACCTTGCGCCTACTACTACTCTCGTGTCTCCTGATTGAATATTGTTTAAAATTGTTTGTTTGTTTTTTTTTGTTATTTTGCTATGCCATACGGCTACATACTCACCAAATATCTCTTGAACTCTTTGTTGCATTTGCGGTGTCAATGATATCTCTGGTATCAAAAACAGTGCTTGCAAGTTTTGTTTGAGAATTTTTTCTATAGCTTTGAGATATAAAACTGTTTTACCACTTCCTGTATCGCCAAATAGAAGCGATATATTGTGGCTGTCTACGAACTCATATGCTTTTTGTTGGTTTTCGGTCAAGTTTTTTGTGTCTTTAAAAGTTTTTTGTATTGATTTATATTTTATATTTTTATCATAAGCATAAAACAACCCAATAGCCTCACCTATACTACACACATAATAATCCGATATAAACCTCGCTACTTCTATCATATATTTACTATATACAAATCCAACTTCAAAAATATCTTTGCACACAAATGGTGGTTTATCAATTTTTTTCAACACAACCGCAGCTTGCATATCTTTTCTATGCGCAAGTGGCACTAACACTTCGCACCCTATTTCTATTGATTTGTCATAACTATATGCAAGTGTCTTCAGGGGAGATTTAAGTATACAAACTTCATAAAAATTCACTTATTTAGCTCTTCACAACCACTTTGTGATATATGTTGACATATAAGTTGTCCCGTAGCTTTTTTGTATTGAAATTCTACTATTTTATCACCAATATTGACTTCATAAATAGTATCGCTTATTTTTATCCAACTACTATCTATATTTAGATTTGTTAGTATGTTTTCAAGGTTGTTTTCATAAGCAACCAAGCTAATGTTCATAAGTTTTTTATTTCTATTTTCTTGTATGGTTGCTCTTATCAACAAAAGTTCTGTTTTTTTCTCTACCATTTTTGAGTAGTTTAGTGCCTCAATAAATACAGGAACACTAAAAACAGATACAATAGACAATATTAAAACAGCAAGCAACAACTCTACGATAGTGAAACTATCATTCATCTATCTTGTCTAACATCTCATCTATTTTTTGTTTGTATTGCAATGCCACGAGTGTCTGGTGCATATAAGCAGACAAAAGTTTTTTTGTATCAATGATTTGACCCAATGGCAAAAGTTTTCGCAACTCTTTTTCAAATATTTTATCTCTATCTGGTCCAATACTTACCGTATAATCCAAGTTATTTACATTAAATGTGATTTTTTTACCCTCGTTCATTGTCGCTCACTATTGTTGAATTTATATCAAAATCATCGTATTTTTCATCATCTTCGTTGCTTTGCATTATATTTGATATTTTGTTTATCATATCTTCACTTTTTTCATCTAAAAAAGTATTACTATTGTTAAGTTGCTCTAACTTGATACGAAGTTCATCGTTTTCTTGTTCGAGGTATTTTATCTTATTTTTCATTTTATCTATTTTGATACTTAGTTTTGCCAATCTGTTCATCGTTTCTTCGTCCTATGTTTTTTTGATATTATTTTTTTATTGTCACTACTTGATTTTATAGCAGACAATCTCTTTTGCTTTTTTTTTGTGTTTGTTTTGCTTTTTGCTTTTTGTTTGGGTTGATAATCCTTTAGCTCAAATCCTTCCATTGTATCTCTTTTGATAGACAATTTTAATCTATTTGTAATTTTATCAAATTTTTTATAATCATTTGTAGTCAACAAAGATACAACCTCACCAATTCGCCCTGCTCTACCAGTTCTACCACATCTGTGGGTAAAATCATCCAATTTGTCTGGCAAATCATAGTGTATAACCAAACCCATATCATCTATATCTATACCACGACTTGCTATATTTGAGCAGAGCATTATTTTAACATAATTTTGCTTAAATTTGTTTATGTTTTTTTGCCTTTGCTTAAAATCCAAATCACCATGATAGATTACAAATGGTATTTGTGTATTTATAAGTATTTTATTTATATCATCGACAGCTTTTGTTGAATTGAAAAAAACCATACATTTTGATTTTTTATTTTCAAGCAGGTGTATCAACATATTTATTTTTTGTTTTTTGTCAGCTTTGTATGCTTTGTATTTGATATGATTTATTATATCTTGCTTGTTTGAAATATTTATTGTTCTATAAGTTTTCAAAAAATTTTTTGAAATATATTTGATATTTTGTGATATGGTAGCAGATAACAATATCGTTTTGGTTTTTTTAGGCAAAAAACTATATATAAACTTCAAATCACTTAAAAATCCATCGTTAAATACCATATCTGCCTCATCTATTACTATGGTTTCAACCGCAGATATATCTATGTTTTCGTCTTTTATAGTCATATTTAGTCTATTTGGTGTTGCTATGACGATATCAATACCATTTGTATTATTATTTGTTTTATTTGTCAGTTTTATCTGCTTTATGTCACAATTTAGGCTATAATCAAAAAGCATTTTAGATACTTGATCTACTAATATTTTAGTAGGCACCAATATGACAACTGATATGAAATCCTTTTTTTTCTTATTTATAATGTTGTCTATGATAGGTAACAAATATGCAGCTGTTTTTCCTGTGCCTGATTTTGATATGGCTATTATATCCGTTTTTTGTATTAGAAATTGTCCCAACTGTTTTTGTATGTTTGTTGGATTTTTATAACCTTTTTTTGTTATGTTGTTTATTATTTGTTTGTTTGAATACAATTTTTCAAAACTATTTATCACGGTTTATACCTTTGCCAGTATCTTATCAAGCAAACTTGTGCTTAAAACTCTTTTGAAAAATCCAAATATATATGTAGCTTTGGTTATATAGTATCTCGGGTTTGGTTTATCTGTTTTTATTATTTTTTCTACTACTTTTGCTACATCTATGGCTTCTAAATTAAATGGCACATCGCTTTTTGTGGCATTTATGCTTTTTATATATCTATCTTTAAATCTTGAAGCTTCTATGTTAACATTTTTTTTCAAACTTTTTATAGCATTTTCTCTAAAACTACTTGTAACAGGTCCAGTGTTTAACAATGATATATATATATTTGTATCTTTTAGTTCAAGTCTTAAAGTGTCGCTCAAACCTTCAACAGCATATTTGCTTGCGTTATATGCCCCGCGATACTTCAGCGACACCAAACCAAGAACCGAACTATGTTGGATTATTTTGCCATGTCCTGCTTGTAGCATAATCTTTAGCACCTCGTTTGTCATCTCAAACAAGCCAAATACATTTGTCTCAAACTGTTTTTTAAGCACATTTGTGCTTATATCCTCCATAGCTCCCATCTGTCCGTAGCCGGCGTTATTAAATAAAACATCAATTTTTCCATTTGTTTGTTTTAAAATTTGCTTCAAACACTCTTTTATAGTTTCTTTTTTGGTTACATCAAGTTTGTATGCCTTAAGTCCTTGTTTCGATAACGACAAGACATCTTTTTGGTATCTCGCAGTTGAGTGGACATCGTAGCCTTGTTTGTTTAGATATATGGCTGTTTCTTGTCCTATTCCGCTCGAACACCCTGTGATTAATACTGAAGTTTTGTTTTTCATAATTTTTTGTCTTTTTTTTAGGATTTTAAATATGAGGTATTATATCTAAAAAACATAAAAAGCACCCCAGTTTTAATACAAAAGCAAAAACTTATTGTTGTGGTAGTGTCGTTTTTTTATATTGGATTTTTGTCTGTTTTTAAGCTATTTTCCAATCTGTCTGGTCTTATATACCAAAATAAACATAAAGACACTATAGCTCCTAATGTATCTGCCAACATATCTTTTTGGGCATCCCATATGTCGCCTTGTGAGCCTAAGAACTCTATACCAGTGTCTCCACCATCTATTACGGCATATGCCCACTCTATGATCTCGTATCCACAAGCTACACTCATGATGAAAAACAGAGCAAAAAACGAGCCCGGTATTATGTTGGTATATCGCTTCCTTGTCGAAAACTCAAGCATAGCATAAGCATAAAAGCCTATAGAAAAGTGCCCCACTCTATCAAAATGATTTCGCTCAAAGTCAAATAAATTTGTGACAAAATCAAAAGGAACATTGGCAAAGGTCCAGTGCCCACCAATAGTATGCCATACCATCCACACCATCATCAAGCTATACGATATATTCGAGAAACGAAACTTGTCGTATGTCAGCACTAGTGCTACATATATACAAACTACTGGCACTATCTCTACTATCCATACTGCTCTATCGTGTGGATCTATAGCCAGCACAGCAAAAAATAGCAAAAACCCTATAGCTAATATGTGTGGATAATACCTCATTATCTATATCTTTATGTGGTTTGTGGTTTGTGGTTTGTGGTTTGTTTTTTTCTACCATAATACAAGGCACCACTTATAGCAAACCCAACAACTACAAGTGATATGCCTAAAAGTGGTCTATAAAATATCCAAGCCACTCCTATGGTCAATAAACTAAAGCATAATGCCACAACAAACGATATAAACC
Organism: Campylobacterota bacterium; assembly: GCA_003643835.1. Lineage (GTDB taxonomy): Bacteria > Campylobacterota > Campylobacteria > Campylobacterales > Arcobacteraceae > B24-G6. Next base: position 26,088 of record QMKX01000016.1, on the reverse strand, counting down.
CAACACCCATAGCAACTATATCGCCTAATAGTGGCAACACATCAGCTACTACTGAAAGTGGTTTGAGTATCATAGACAAGCCGCCAAACATCATAAAAAACCCTACAAATCGTAGTATCCAAGCAAATATGGTGTTGTCTTGTTGTGCCGATACAAACATAGCATCCGCCGATACCACTCCTGTATCTATCATAGATATATCGTCTCCTGCTTGAGTGCTATATGGCTCGAAACTATTTTGAACTTGACGGGCAACTATCGATACAACTGTAGGTTTGACGACTTTGAAGCTAATCTTTTGGTCGCCTATAGTTGTGGCAGTGTTGTTGGCTTCACCTACACTGATATATATGGTGTTGTTGGCTATCTTTGCGTTTGTCGTCAAGTTTTCTGGCAGCTTTGATATAGGCAAAACTGCAGCACCTCCTATACTGCGAATTTGTGTTTGATTCAATACAAACTCGCCCAACGATACAGCAGAAGCAAATATCTCACTACTTTGATACAAAACATCTGTGGGGTTTTGATGATTTTCTTGTTGTTTGAAAGCAGATGAGTCTATCAATCTTTCGTTCCATATCTTTTTGTATGTATATGTCTTGGTGGTCTTTTCATTGCCCCCTACTTCTTTGGTGGTTTCGGTCTTGACATCTTCGCTCCACTGATATGTGAGGACTGTTTTGGATAGTTTGATAGCTCTAACCGACACACCAAAACTATCATCGACCAATACATCTTGAGTGTCTGCTTTGCCACTGATATATACTAGTTTGCCATCGTATTTGGGGTTTAGTTTGGCAGAAGTAAGTTTAACTACAGCGCTGGCACCTTCGTCTAAACTTTTGGTAGTCTGGACTGTGCGGCCTTCATTCCAAAACAGCAGCACAAACGATAGCAAAAACAGCAACAACCCTACCAACACTCCTTTGATAGAGTCACCTATCCTCGCAAACCAACTGGTATTTGTAGTCTCGCTATAGCTCATGTATATCCTTTTTTGTATTGTATCCAAATGAACTTAAAAATCAGTTCTATATTTAAATTATACCTATACAGCCTATTTTGGATTATTTGATTTTGTCTTTGACTTGTGGTGTGTAGTGCGTTTACTTGCTTTTGTGTATGTCGTTTGGGTTGTTTGTCATGTCCGCATATCCATCGTGGACGATGGCACAAGTCAGTTTGCAAAACTATCTAATAAACTCCTTTTCTGTGTGCTATTTTCAACACCGCTATAGTGAGTGTGTTGTTTTGTCTTAGATACACTATCCTATAATCACCTGCTATTTTTCTAAACTTGCCTTTGTGTTTGCCCTTGAGTGGCTTGTCGTTTGTAAAATTGCCTTTTTCTAAGTCTTTGATTTTATCAAAGATTAGTTGTTGGTCTTTTTTGTTTGTGCTGGAAAGTTCTTTGAAAACATGCTTTGGCATGATGACTTCATACATTAGTTTAACTCAAGTTTTTTTGCTACTTGTTCTAGTGTATACAGCTCTGTCTTGCCGCTATTTATATCATCTATTCTTTTGTCGCTGACTATCTCATCTAACCTGTCAAAATAATACTCGATAGCTTTTTCTATCAAGTTTGTCCTGGTTTTGTTGAGTTCTTTGGCACATCCATCTAAATACTGGACGACATCTTTCTCTAGTTCTACACTGACAGCTTGTTTCATATTTGCTCCTTTGTGTTGTTTTAAGTATTGTATCCAAATAAACTTATAGCAACAAATTGATACAAATTTACAGGCAAATAGAATTTTTGCTTTTGCTTGGCTTGTGGTGTAGCTTTTTGTGTGTTGTTTTGGTTATTTGTCATGTCCGCATAATCATCGTGGACGATGGGGGGGGCGAGTCATTGGTGGATAGACATAGAATGTCAGCCATTTTGCTATCTAATGTGCCAATTGTTTTGATATTTCTATATCTTGTTTGATCAACAGATTGACAATAGTATTGAGCGAAAAATCGTTTGGCTTTTCGCTCATCTTTTTCATGAAAAAAACCTTGAGTTCATCATCTAAATATATTGGTATATCCAACTGCTCTATAGGTCTATAAAACTTGCCTTGCTCGGCATTTGTGAAGTCGTATTCTGCTTTCATAACGGACACCTTTCTTGATATGTTTGTTTTTCTTTTCTTGTTGCTTTTCTGGCACTGATTATCCTGATATGTTCTATATCAAAACTTGTCTTAAATGTATGCACCACTAGTAGCAAAGTTTTGCCCAACGATTTGCCCAGTAGCACCCACCTATCTTCTGTGGTTGAGTGCTTGTCGTCAAATCTGTTTAGAGCATATGGGTCAGCAAATACATAAGAAGCCTGCTCAAATGATACACCATGTTTTTGTATGTTGATCTTTTCTTTATTTTTGTCCCATTTAAACTTCATGTGTGTATTATATCCAAATAAACTTACAATAACCAAACTTATAAAAATTTACAGATAAATAGAAACTTTGCTTTTGGTAGCTTGTGCGGTGTGGTGATTTCTACTTGTATCTATATAATCCAACAATACATTTGCATCTATAAATATCTTTTTATTCATACTTATTTGACTTGATAGATTGTATGCTTTTGTTTTCAAACAAACCATCACCACAACCATCGATAGCATAAAAGGAGTTTAGCTTTTTCACAGAAACTTTTTTGCTAAAGCAAAAATCGCCACGGCTAGTTTTCACAGAAACTTTTTTGCTAAAGCAAAAATCGCCACGGCTAGTTTTCACAGAAACTTTTTTGCTAAAGCAAAAATCGCCACGGCTAGTTTTGCTCATCGTCTGGTGTTTGTGTCTCGGTTATCTCTATACCTTTGTGTTTGAGACTATCCAAAAAAAACATAATCCTGTCGTAGATACTGTTGTCTATCTTTAGGGCACCTCTAAAAACCTCTATAGCTCATAGAAGTTGGAAATAAAATAAGATATTTTGCCTAATAATTTTTCAAAGCTATCTGGATAACTTTGAAAAATTTTTGGTGAAATATCCTTTTAGTTCCCCTTCCCTACGGGCTTTGTATAGCTTTTCGTATAGTTGAGTTCTGTCTTTCGAATTACCCAGGTAGTCCATCAAAACAGAACTCAACTATACGAAAAGCTATCCCAAAGCTATGAGCATAGAGGTTTTTAGAGGTGCCCTTTAGCTGTATTGTGTGCATATGTGTCCTTTGGGTTGTTTTGAATATTGTATGCAAATAACTTAAATACAATCTTTGTCCTGTTTTGACTACAAATTATGCTTGTATGGTCAGCTCTCATAGCTCTTTGCTTGGCGAGAGTGTCCGTTTGCCCCTTGGTGTGTTTGTTGTGAATCTATGTAGCTCTTGTCCGGCTACTTATAAATATCGCCTCTGCTATCTACTTTTAGGACTTTTATCGCTTCTTTATCTATATGAAACAGTATTCTATATTTTGATACTCTCGCTCTATATATTGGTGGAATATTGTTGCCTGTTAATCTTGCTACATCTCCATTTGGTAGCTTTAAGATAGTATCAAATATCTTTTTTTGGAGTTTTTTATCATATTTTGAGAACTTTTTTTCAAAAGTTTTTGAATATGAAATGTTCATAGATTGTATCTGTTTTTAAACTCTTTGTTTGTAGTGAATGTATCATTTGACAGTATAGCCAAAACTTCTTTTTCATCGTCTGCTTCTATTGTCAAGCTGGCTTTTGAGTTTGAGTTTGAGTTTTTCGAAAGATATTGTGTCAAGCTTTCTCTCATCATAGCAGATATTGACTTTTTCTTGACTGCACCAAATGCTCTGGCTTGTTCGTACAGTGCTTCGTCTATGGTTAGATTTAATCTATGCATACATATAATCCTTTGTGTCAATATTTTTATGTATTATATCCAAACAAACTTAACACTATAGACATCTTGTGCCATTTTAGCTACAAATAGTGCCTTTGCTATCCAAATAGTCTGACTATATGGCTTTTTACAGGAAACATTTTTTCTACGAAAAAAGCGATTCTCTTGTTTTATAGAAAGTTTTTTTGTTATCACAAAAAATCGCCACGGCTACTTTTGCAGGAAACATTTTGCTAAAGCAAAAGCGATTCTCTTGTTTTGTCTATTATTTCGGTTGTTTGTCATGTATGCATTCCCAATGAGGACGTTGGGAACGAGGCAGATATCTCTTAGTAATTGTTATGTTGCTACTTTTATTGTAATTGGTTTATACTCTGTATTTTCACCTGCATGTTCTAATGCCATTTCTTCTTTTTGCCATGATTCCAAAGCAATGGTATCGTTTAAGCTTAGTGCTTGTTTTGCAATATCTTGAACTTTTTTGCTTGAGCCAATAGCTGCATTAAAGGATTTTTTGTCATGTCTGCTGCCATCTATATTCCATGATACTTGTTGATTTTTTGAATTTATATATTTACTTTTTGCTATATGCACATGTCTTTGCTGTGTATGATTTGTTGCAACATCAACTCTGTATTTATAGTTTTTATAAAACGAATCTTGCCAATAACTCTCTGTTGAAATTTTAAGATTTTCAAAAATTTTCTTTGGTATTTCAATTAGAATATAATCAATACCATTATCATCAATGCTGTCATCTTCAATGTAATCCTTAAATGTTTTCATTTTAATTCCTTTATTTCTATATCTATTTATCAATAGATATTGTAGTTATTTTTACTCAAAGAGACGACCTCTTAAGTAATTTTATCATTATACCATAAAAACTTTATATTTTCTATAAAATATAAATTTTAGACTATTATAGCTACAAATAATCATTTCATCGCTTAAATTGGCAATGTATTTTTGGTGTTTTGCTGCGATCACTTGTATTTGATTTGATATTTTTATATTGTTAAAAATTAACAGAAATATTTAACAAATCGCATGTAACCACAACAAGCAAATATTTTAATTTTAGTAATCTTGACTTATTTTTTAATTTTCTTTTAAAAAATCTACAAAATCTACATCTTCAATGTACTCGGATAGTATTATTCTTATAAAATAAATTGTATCAGTTATCAAATCAGTAAAATACTCTTCAGTTCCTTCTTTTTTGGATAAACTGTCTACATAGTTTTTATATTTTTTAAAATTTCCATGTGCTATGTTTGATCTTTGATTATAAATTATTTTTAACTTGTTTTTTAATTGTTTTAAATCTTCTTTTCTATCTAAGTGTAAATATACTAAGATTGCAATTTTTGTTTGAAACTGTTTCGCAATAGAATTCTCAACATTATATTTATGCTCATCAGGATTATGTGTAAGCAACAATTCTAAAATAGAAACATATGACATCAATTTTAATTTTTCATCACTTGTATTTGATGCTTCTTTTAATAAGTTTGAAATGTATAATAATTTTTCTTTTATATCACCGGATAATAATTTTTCAATTTTTTTTGAATTATTAATGATTATATCTTTTATGTATTCAAAATTTGTTTCCCATTCAGGCTGTCTGTTGCCACTGCATTCCCTATATGCCTGTATTGAAAACATCATTACGGTGCTGTTGAGATGTAGATCAAGCATAGGCTCCAGAAGTCTATTTATGTCACTATGAAGAATGAAACCTGTTCCGCAATATTCATCTTTTTCATTATTGATTAGTACCGATAATAAATATGAAAAATTTATTAGATTATCAGAATTTTGTATTTTTGGATGATTGTCATCTAACATTTTTAAGTACTTGTGTCCAATTTTTATTATTGTTTCATGTTCTTCTTTTAGTTTTTGATTTTTACTTTCACTAAATCTTGCGATAATCCACATTTTTGCAAGTTGTTCTAAAATATCACAATCGTTATTTAATAAATAGAAATCATGTATATAATTATTATCTTTGTATTTTTTATAAAATTTTTGTAATGCTTTCTCAATAGATAGCATGTTTTCATCAATATTATTTATTGGTATTCTCATATATTTATTATGTTTATACATTTTATCTGGACTATCTAATGATACTTTTAAATTTTCTTTTATGATATTGATTTCATCTTTTGTTCTTGGATTATCTAGTTTAAAATTTAATTTATTAGATAAAATTATTTCATGTTGTATTGGAAAAATATATGTTGTTAAGAAAAAATTCATAATTTACCTTCTTTGTCTAACTATTTATCAATAGATATCATAGTCGTTTTATACCAGAAAAAATAATTTTCTCAAGTATTCTTAATATTATACCACAAAAGCTTAAAATTTACAACGAAACACCAAGTTTCTACTCTCTACCCTCCACTATCTGCTTCTCTTCCGCACTCAACCAATACAGCCCATAAACCATCTTGGACGATGGAATGAGGCATACCGTAAGTATATATTCTAATGCTTTAAACTTTGGAACAAGCTATTAACTAACAACTGGAACAGGTTGTTTTATCTGGACTATACCATTTGCCCCAGTTAAACGGGTCATGAATTTTTTCAGGATGCCAATGATTGATTATTACAGACGATGGAAGCTTTTGTTTTGCGATTATTGACATTTCTGAAGGTGTAAATTGACTATTAAATATATTATAATTTGCCCAGTCTGAAAGAGAGTAATCAATCAAATAATCAATTTGTTTATTATCTAGTAGAGAGAAATCTATATCAGCTTCAATTATTGTCGGAATTCCAATACCTTTTAGCCTCTGTCTAAAATATTCAGTGGAAATTTTTTGAGCAGATAAATTAGCAGCCAATACAATTAAATATTCGCTACCATAAATTAGATAATGCCCGTCTTTATTTATAAGACACTTACTATCGCATAAAAAAAATGTTTTCAGTGCTTCATCTTCTCTGGATCTAGAAATCTCTACTATTGCTTTTTTTCTATACTCATCAGGAATATCAGAAAATATTTTATTAAATATCGCAATAGCCTTTTCATGGTTTCCACCAGTGAAGCCATTTATCAAATAATTGTCTATATTTACAGGCGAACATGCATGAAAACATTTAATTCCTTTATATAATTTTAGAAAATTTTTTCTAAATAAAATTTTATCAAAATCGTTAGGCAACCAACTTAAGTCATCTGCATAGAAATACTCGGCTCCAGAACAAGAAATATCTCGAAGTACTTTTGAACTTATAAAGCTATTGGTGATATTTATTCTTTGGTTATGATTACGCCAATCAAGTATTTTCATTTAGTTTATTTGCCCTCAACAATCTTAACTTCATCACTACTCAACCCATACAACCCATAAACCAAACTATCAATCTCGTCAATACTACTCAAAACTAAACCCTCCAACTTCTCAATCTCTTCTTGTATCTCTATTCTCTGAACTGCATTTAAACTATCGAAGTGCTTGTTGTATTTTCTAGTTTTCTCTTTTGTGTCTATGATGGTATCTACTAAATCTATAAATGGTTTTTGTTTCTCTTTTGATATATCTGGGATTGGTAGTTTTTCTAAATCAGTTGGTTTGATATTTACATCTGTGAAGCTTTTTGTATAAATCCAATTTATCATTTTTGAATTTAATATTGCCAAAATAAACTTTAAGTCTATATTTGAATTTTCTAGACTTATAAAGTTGCTTAACGCTGGATTATTATAATATTCTTCCTCTGTATATGTAGCAACTATTCTTATTTTTAATCTTGGATTTCTTATCCTTTGGACTAAAATTCTAGGACTTGTAAAAAACTTTTGTTTCCTTGGTGATGCTAGCCAGTCTCCATAGCTTATCCAGTTATTGCCGTTCCATTGTAAATCATATTTGCTTATATCTTTTCCTGCCAATTCTTCCTTGTAAGTTTTATCTTTTTTATAGTCAGAATGATAAACCCTATTTTTAATCATGTCTTTTGACATTCCAGTATATTTATCATAAGGAATTAGCCCCTGACTCCACTCACAAAAATCTTTTATCTGTAATTTATCTTTTTTTATTTTGGATAATATATTTACATCATTTTCGCTAATTTGATAATTGAAAATATAACTATCATTTTTTAAAAATCTATTTTGAGAAACTTGCTTTGCTTGTTTCTCAAAATCCTTGTTTACGATAGTAATATTTATTTTTTCGTTTAACTTGTTTGCTTTTTCTATTATTATGCTGATTGTATCTACATTTGCATCTTCAAATACTTTAAAATTATATTTTTCTAATGCTAAAATATTATTATCTAAAATAAATTTTCTTAGTTTTTCTGTTTGTTGTAGCGAAGTCCAAGTGTCTGGCACAATATAGCCGAGTAGTCCATCTTGCTTCAAAATATCAACTCCCCTTTTTATAAAATAATAATAACTATCAAACTTGCCTTTATGTATTGTTTTGTAAATCTCTTTTAAGTTGTTTTTGTCTTCTGTTGAAAATGCTGCTCCATACGGCGGATTGCCTATCACCACATCAAAACCAGCAGATGCGGTCGGCTTTGCCGAGGTTTCTTTAGTAAAGCCACCATCTGCCATAATCTGTGGAAACAGTTCGCTCCAGTTTGCAGTCAAAGAGTTGGCACAGATTATATTGTGCATGAGATCGCTCAGTGGTCTATCTCGTTTGGCAGTCTGTAGCCACAGTGATAGCTTGGCTATGCCCACTGAGGCGGTGTTGATATCTACTCCGTATAGGTTGTTTTCTATGATACTTTTGTCTATGTGGTGCATATCTAGTAGTCCTGCCCCTGCTTTGGCTTGTAGGGTTTGGATATATTGGTGTTCCTCTAGCAAGTAGCGATATGCCATATTTAGAAATGCCCCACTACCACAAGCAGGGTCAACTATCTTTAGGTTTTCTATGTAGCTCTTGTATAGCTTGAGGTTTGCTAGTTTGGTTTGCTTCTGTTTTTTCGTAGCGGTGTCGCTCATGGGTTGCAGTAGGTCTAGTGAGAGTTTGCGTTCATAGCATAGTGTCCCTATGGTGTGTTCTATGATATATCTCGTGATAAACTTAGGAGTATAATACACTCCGTCCTTTTTTCTAGTATCTACGACTGTATGGGTGGCTATGAGCGACTCTTTTATCTGTTCTAAGTCGTTTAATGATTGTTCAAATATATGTCCCAAAACTTCTACATCTACGTCGTCACTAAAATCATATGCAGATAGCTTTGACAAATCCTCCTTGATGATACTATCATCTATATTTAGGTTGTCTAGCTCTACATCTGGCTTGAACAAGTTGCCGTTGTATCGTGGTATATCCAGCGATGGATTGCCTATGTCTATAAACTCAAAATACTTTTTGTAGTAATAGTAAAGCGGTCTCGCCTCGTCCCATCCGTCTTTGGCTGTCTCGTATTGAGCTATGATCTTGTCTATGCTGTTTGCTGGTATTAGCCCTCTATCCTCGGCAAATAAAACAAACATATATCTGTCTAGTAGCTTGACAGAGTGTGCTAGTAGTTGCTCTTTGGTTTGGTTTGGGTTGTTGGCTATAAGATTGTTGATAAGCTGTAGGCGGAAGCTACTGTATAACCTATATACCTCTTTGGTGATCTGCTCTTGGGACTTGGATATCGCTTTTAGCCTACTTATATGCCCTGTGTCTAAGGAGCTTTGGCATAGCAGGGCATATAGTGTCTTGTAGTTTTGTCTATCGGTCATATCAAAGCGAAAGCACTTGTCACTACTATCGCTATATATGTCTAGCTGTTTGAAGTTGGATATTATCACTACTTTGCAAGTTGGTTTTTCGTTTTTGTAGCGAAATGCTTGGGCTATAGTGTCTGTGTTTGAGATATTTTTGTCGCTACTTTTTAGCTCGATTATCGCTATAGGGTTGTCGTGTTTGTCATATACTACACCATCTGCTTTTTTCATGTCAGTGGTGTTTTTGACCTCTCTGGATATATTTGACCAGTTTAGTAGCTGTGATAGCAAGGTTATGTATTCGGCACCATTGGCATCTTCTGCTATGTATGGTTTGGTGACAAGCTTGTGGATTGTGTCTATTTTCTCATTTGGTGGTGAGCTGTAGGACTTGACAAAGTTTTTGAGTATGGATATCTGGAACATGGGCTATAATATCCAAAGATTATAAAATAATTCAAACATGTTTATATCACAGATATTGTTTTAGATCATTTTGTATTTGTGTGATTGCTTTTTTTATCTCGTTCTTTTTTAGAGGTTTGAAAAAACCGGGTTTGTGTATTGGCCTATCAACTTTTCTTTCACCTTTTAAAAATGTGATTATATTTAGTTTCGTATCTTTAAAGTAAGACATCAATGTATGTGTTGAAGTGCTACCCAATGATCTGTTATTAGTATCGCTATAGTCACCTCCGAGTTGGCTTTCTAACTGAAAAAGATAACAGTGTAGTTTTGGATATATAGTTTTCAATAAACTAAAATCAACCAATATTCTTTTTATCATAGCATTTTCTGTGTATGATTTACACTCTATGCCTATCACCATATCACCATCAATAAATACTTGCTTATCTACACTTAATCCATAATAATATTCATCTATGTTGGATAGTATATATTTTTTGATATCATTATTTTCTATTGCCTTGACATAATCTTTTAAAATATGGATTTGTTGTTTTTTAGAATTTATATTTATTCTATCCTCGCAGCCACCAATATCTTCCCAAGCTACTTTGACTATCTCTTCAGTTATATGTTCTTGCAACTTTCCTTTGACACTTCGTATCATACCGCCATACGATCTATCATCGCTATCTTTGGCATCTTTATCTATAACTTTCACTACACTATTGTAGTCTCCTATGAGTTCTTTTATTTTTCTGTCCATTTTATTCATCTGCAAACAACCCAACTTCGCCCTTTATGTTTTTGATTCTTTCTTGGGCAATTTTGCAATACTCACTTGATATATCAATACCCATATAATTTCTATTGAGTTTTTTTGCCACCGCTGTTGTAGTGCCGACTCCATTAAATGGATCCAACACAATATCGCCTTCATAACTAAAAAGCTTCAAAACTCTATCTACTAACTCTTCAGGAAACATAGCTGGATGGTCATATTTTTTCATATTTCTTTCTGGAGCTATTGACCATTTTGCTACAACCCATTTTTTAAACTCATCAGCAGATATGCTTATATCATCTTTGTTTCCAACTTTCTTCATTTCGCCTTTACAAAATACCTCTATAAACTCCCAAGTGTATTTTAAATATGGATTGCTCGGACTCTTCCAACTACCCCATGCTGTATACTTACAGTTGTAATTATTTTTTTCCCAAAGTATTTCGCCTTTCCAGATAAGTTTTTCTTTTATAAAAAAATTACTGATAAGATGATGGCTGGGTACATAGTCAGAAAATAGCGGCTGAACATTTACAATGATTCTACCTCCATACTTCAATACTCTTATACACTCTTTGAAAATTGAAAAAAGCTTTTCAAAATAATCTTCCCAGTGTTCATCATCTTGATTGTTTGCGTAGTCAAGTCCAAAATTGTATGGTGGGGATGTGAAAATTATATCTATAGAGTTATCTGGAATATTCGATAGAATTTGCTTGCTGTCCCCTACTATTATTTTATTTGTATATTTTTCTGGAAGCGAGTTTATTGTTTTCGAAAATTGGTTATCTTTAGCATAATAGTATTGATTTCTTTTTAGTTCTTTTTCTTTCCTGTTTGTTACTTTTCTCTCTTTGTTGTAGTCTACATATTTTCGCTTGTTACCTTTTAGACCATAACTCTTGACACCTTCAATAGATTTTAAAATATCATCATAAATATCTTTATTTGTATTGTTTGAGGGTTCTTTTATAATATTTTTCAGTTTATTTATATCGATCTCTTTTAACATAATCTTAATTTTATTGTCAATATAATCAATTTTAACCTCATTTTCATCGAATGAATTGTTAAATTGTTTTATTGTAGATATATCCTGATGATTGAGATTATTTTTATAGTTTATTGATATTTCTTTATACATTTTACCTCTTTTTGTAATTGTATCTTAAAATAATAAAATTTAGTTATTTCTTGATAATTGTAAAATAAAAATTGTTAGAAAATATCAGTTCAACATTTTTTTTGTATCAAGCCTGAAGTCTTGACACAAATATGCTAAAAGCCCATAGATGTCTCACTCGTGCTCCTTGCCATAGGCTAAAAGCCTGTGTCAATTCCTAACGAGTGTTCGCACCGTGTGCTCAAGACTATTTACACATTCTGTTATATAAGACTTGACAAAGTTTTTGAGGATAGATATCTGGAACATAGGTTATGATATCTAAAGATTATAAAAGTTTTGAATTTAGTCAATTTGTTTAAACTATTTTTGTCAAGTCCAATTTTATAGTATATTCTTTTAAATTAAGGGCACCATAAAAATACTAATAACCACAATCTTTAGGCAAGATATTTATTTTGGCCATAAATTTTCCACCTTTACTGCGATAAATACTAATCAATGAGACTCCATTACTTGTAAATAATTTTCCATTGGTACATGCAGATTTTTTAATAGTAGGTGTCATAGCATCTTTGATCTCTTTTTCTGTGTACTCGCCTTTCTTAATTTTTACAAGAGTATAATAGTATGTCAGATTTTTGCTTTTTCCAGTAAGTTTATCAAGTCTGGTGTCATCATCTAACATTTTAGGTAGTTGCTTATTTGTCTCTTTTGCTAATCCTTTTAGATATTTTTCTGACTGAATAGTTTGTTTATCGGGCAAATCTGCTTTATTTGTAGCACATCCTGCAAAAATTACCATAGATATCAATAGTATTGATAACTTCGTAAATATATTTTTTATATTTTCTCCTTTTTTGTGTAGCTCAGTATAGCATAAGATATTTAAACTAAACTTAAATTATAGGCAATGCTGTATATTATTTTTTATGCTATCTTTTCTACTTCTTGTAGTATCTTTGTAGCTTTTTCTTTTGAGTTTGTAACCCAACCAAAAGTATGAAATCCATCAAGCTTCATACCACAAAACTCCACGATACCTTTTTTCCATCGTTTCTTTAGCCATCTGTAGCCACCTGTGAACATATACACAAACGATGGAGTGCCACTGGTGGTATATATAGTGACCGTTTTGCCCTGTAGTAGTCCACTTGGCTGACCCTTGTCATCGTATTTGAAGGCAAAACCAGTTAGCAGGTTGTTGTCTATCCAGTTGTTCAAAATAGCAGGCTCACTGCCCCACCAGTATGGAAATACAAATGTGATATTGTCAGCCCATAGTATGAGCTCTTGAAAGTGCGTGGTGTTTGAGTTTGGTGGGATTTTTGATAGATTGTCTGCTTTTAAAAAATCTTGCCTATGCTCGTCGTGATACAAGTCTACAAACTGAACTTCGTGACCTTGTGATTGTTTTTGTTTTTCTATGGTTTTGGCCATAGCATAGTTTAAGCTATCTTTGTTTGGGTGTGCTAATATGAGTAAAATTTTCATAATTTTCCTTTTTGTTTAATACTGGTTTTATTTCAATATATATATATATGTTTCAGTTATACTTTTGTTTTCCAATTGTGCTTTTGTAACCACTCGTTCATACTCTTCACCCTCAAATCTATCAAGCATATCCCAGTGATTTTGTAGGTTTTCCGATTCAAAGACAAAACCTCGTATTTTGTTTGCATTTTCATCGAGCTTGATACCCGGACAACCCATCTTCGCTCCCCAGCCTTTTTCTATGAGTTTTCCTCTTACTGTTGCTTTTTTAAAAGAGCCATCAATTTTTTTAAGAATATGTTCATTTGGTTGATTTGGAGATAGTGTTCCATATACAAAAAGTTTGTCTATCATAAGTATTCCTTATGTTTTATAGCTTTAAATAGTTAAGACATCAATGTATCTGCATTGTTGTGGTTTCTAGAGTATTTAATAAATTGAAATATATTGGTGGACCAGTGGGGGATCGAACCCCAGTCCTAAACCAACCTAACACAAGCTTCTACATGCTTAGCAAAGCTTATATCTCGTCTTGTGCAGCGAAGCTTCCAAATGCCATACAAACAAAGGTCAAGGGTGTCTTGTATAGATGAGACCAACACCTACACAACAAGCTATCAGACTATGACCAACCCAAAATATATGCGATAGCTACACATAAAAGCTGGCTCCAAAAATTAAACTTACGCTACTTTAGCGAAAGCTGGAGAATAATTTGTATTATTTGCGTCTAAAATTTTTGAGTTTTTGTCGTAACTCACACGAACATGCTACTCATATCGAGTTAATATAGTCGAAACCATGTCTAGCCCAAAAAGTTATCAAGATTATCTAAATATTCTTAAAGTTACCTATTTTATCAAATACGATGCAAACCTATACAATAGTTTCCAAACATACCTGCCTCAAAACTACTTTATACGGCTACATGCTCTTTTGTCACCCAGTACGCATGCTTTTTTCAAATATTTTTTTGCTTTTTGTTTGTTAGCTTTCACTTTTCTTCCCTTTTGATATATAAACCCAAGCATACCACATGCTTTGGATTGATTTGCTTTACAGGCAATATCAAATAGTTCCATCGCTTTTTGGTTATTTCTTTGAGCTATAAATCCCTTGTAATACAACATACCTAAGTCATAGCATCCCTTTTTATAATTGCCAAAACACCCTTTGTTAAACAACTCTACAATTTTTTTCTTATGCGTAGAGGAATGTTTCAAATATGTACATTGTCTCAAAAATAGTTTCACTATTCTTTGCACATCAATAGGATAACCAACTACGATTTTGGTCGCAACTTTTCCAAATACCTTTAAAGTGTTGTTTATATTTTCATGTTGATTGCTGTCATAATAATATTGTCTCAAGTTAGATTTTAGTTTTTCATCTATCTTGTATTTGCTTATCTTTTCTTGGGCTTCTTGATCTAGACAATACCCAGTGATTCTAGCTTTGTATAGCAAATGTTTTATACCCAAGCGTGTGCAAGCCTCGGCATAGCCTATATCGCATGCTTTTTCGTATAGTCTTATAGATTTTTTTATATCTTTTTCAAATACTGTGTCTTTTTCAAACAACAAACCCAGCTGAGTACAACTTTTACCATATTCTAGATAGCATCCTTCTGTATACCATTTGGCTGCTTTTGACAGGTCGCCTGGTTTGTTTCGCTTTTTGAAAATATCTGCTACTTTTTGACAACTTATTTTATCGCCTGCTTTGCAAGATTTTTCTATATCAACGATTTTACTATTATTAAGCTTATTTGAACACCCATAGAAAATAAAAACGACAAATATTATCGTATATTGGACTTTCACAAGCTATCTTCTACACCAAACATATCTGTATATCTTATCAAATATATACAACTTTTTGGGTTTTTGATAGTAAAACAATTGTCTCTATATCTTTTTTTGTATTGATATTTGTATCTTTGTTTATCAATATGACTAAGATTTATAAATGATACAAAGGTCAAGCCTCGTCGGTCTATTCTTGTGATAGATTTTTTGAGATAATACTTTGACTTTTTTATACTTTTTTTGGTTCCGTAGCCTTTATAATACAACATCGCTAAGCTGTGACATGCTTCTAAAAAATTTTGTGCACAAGCTTTAGTATAAAGTTCAAATATGATTTTTTGTGTTTGTTTGGAGTAGTTGTCGTATTCACACTTATTTGTAACCGTCTCGGCTATATCGACAGGATTTATCGGTGTTCCTTGTGTCGCTGTTTTGTATAAAACTTCTATGCCTTTTTTTATTTGTTCGTTTTTTGTCATTACTCCTTTTTTTGGGTCTGCAAAAAGTTGTTTAAGTTTGTCTTTTGATTCTTCATCTATCTTTGCTTTTTCTATATCTTTGTGGTGATTTTTTATGATACAGTTGTATTTCAGTCGTAACTCATCGCTTACATACTTGTCTGATAGATAAGAACATGCTCTAGCATATCCTGCTTCACAACTTCTTGTATACAAATCTATAGCTATATAAATATTTGATGGAACTCCCACACCTCTTTCATAGGACAATCCGATATCAGTGCATTTTCGTGGATTTCTTTCGCAATCCAATCCCAATATATGTTTAGTTCTATTGTCGTAGTTTGCGGTTTGTTTTGAGACACATGAACTAAACAAAAACATAGTTATCAAACCAAAACATATATATACTATTTTAGTTGTCATGTTTAAAACTATCTTACAATCTTGATGACACCAACACACAATATCGATATTATGACAATAGTTACGATAGTTGATACGATCACTGTCATTGATACTGGAAGACTCATAGATTTTTCACTACTTCTTGACATCTGTGACATATACCGCCTATTTGCTTGGCTCGATACTTCCAACATCGCTCACACTTTTGTTTTGATGCAAAATATATCTCAAATATATCGCCGCGAACTTTAAAACTACCTACTATTTTATATTCTTTGTGGTGTATCACCTTGCTTACCACAAACCAATCTTCAGCTTCTGCTGGGCTTAACACATCTATTTTGGAACTTTTGGTATATATCACTAACTCTAGAGTTGATTTGATAATTTTGTCCTTTTTTAAATTCTCTATTGTTTCATTGAAACTATTTTTAGCTTCCAACAAGTAGCTTTCATCTATATCACACTGGACTTGTGGCAGCTTGTATTTTCCTATATCAAATATGTCTGTAGTTTTGTCTTTTATGATACTATTGCTATGATTTAGAGCTTCATCCATAGTATATGTGAGTATTGGCGAAAGTAGCTGTATAGTAGCTTTGGTTATCATAGCCATAACTGTTTGTGAGTTTACCCTACTTTTACTTGTCTTTTTGTCACAATATAGTTTGTCTTTGCATACATCGAGATATATATTTGACAAATCTGCTACAAGATAGTTGTTTAGTTTGTTGATACCTTTGCTAAACTCATATATAGCAAAGTCGCTATCTATATCGTCATATACTTTTTTGGTCTTGTTGAGTATCCACTTGTCTATGTGTCCTAACTCCTCTACTGGCGATAGTGTCTCAAGGTCACTTATGTTTGAGAGCAAAAACCGCAAGGTATTTCGTATTTTCCTATATTGTTCTGCCATCTGTTTGAGTATCTCATCGCTTATTTTAAGATCATTTTGAAAATCACTCATAGCCACCCAAAGTCTCAATATCTCCGTGCCGTATTGTTTGACAACTTTATCAGGAGCTACTACATTGCCTTTGGATTTACTCATCTTTTCGCCTTTTGCATCTACAGTGAAACCGTGTGTTAATATACTTTTATATGGTATTTGCTCGTTTGAAGCTAAAGACACAAGCAAAGAGCTTTGAAACCACCCTCTGTGCTGGTCGCTTCCTTCAAGATACATGTCAGCAGGATAGTTTCCAGCATCATACTGCCCACTTCTTAGCGCTGCTCTTTGGGTGCTACCGCTATCGAACCACACATCAAGTATGTCTGTGGTTTTGACTATGTTTTTGGCATCCAATCCACTACCAGGATAAAGCAACTGCTCTACGCTCATATCCCACCAAGCATCTGCACCGTGTTTGTCAAATATCATAGCTATGAAGTTCAATACTTTTTCGTCCATCACTGGTTCTTTGGTGGTCTTGTCTATAAAAAAGGCTATAGGCACTCCCCAGTCTCTTTGACGACTTATACACCAATCTGGACGGTTTTGGATCATACTTAGTAGTCTGTTTTTTCCAGTTTTTGGATAAAAATTGACTTTGTCTATAGCTTCTATGGCATTTTGTCGTAAAGTTTTGTCGTCTTTGCCATATGGTTTGTCAAGAGCTATGAACCATTGTTTTGTAGCACGATATATCACAGGTTTATGTGTCCGCCAACAAAATGGATAAGAGTGAGTTATGTCAACTTTTTTTAGCAAGCTGTCGCCTAGTAGTTCCAATATAGCATCGTTTGCTTTAAATATATTGACCCCCACAAACTCCTCTGGCAGTAGCTTTTCTTTGACGATCGTCTCATCAAAGCATCCATTGTCTGCTACAGGCATAAGCATAGCTAAGTCATTTTGTAGTCCTAACACATAGTCATCCTCGCCATGACCTGGAGCTGTATGCACACATCCAGTGCCAGAGCTGGTCTCTACATGTGAGCCTAATACTATTTTTGATGTTCTGTTATTTAGTGGGTTTATAGCTATACAATTTTCCAACTCTTTTGGGTCAATATCCCCTGCTTTGTCTCCACTAACTATGCCTTCATCTTTTAGATTGTTGTATAGTTCATAAGCTACTATATAATTGTCCGTTGTTCGCATATATTTTGCATCGCTATTCAAAGCTATACCGCTGTTTGCAGGCAGTGTCCATGGAGTTGTAGTCCATATGATTATGCTATCATCTTGGTCTTTTAGTTTAAATGCCACATAGACAGATGGCGAAACTTTGTCTTTGTATTCTACTTCTGCTTCGGCTAAAGCAGTTTGGGCAGCCCACGACCAATACACTGGTTTGCTTCGTTGGATTAGTAGCCCATTTTTAGCTATGGCTACGAGTTCTTTGTATATGTTTGCTTCAAAGTGATTTTCCATAGTGAGATACGGCTTGTCCCAGTCACATATAACCCCTAATGCTTTGAATTGCTGTTTTTGTATCTCGATATATTTTGATGCATGGTCACGGCATAGCTGTCGCACTGTGCTTTTGGGTAGCTCTTTTTTCTTTTGTCCGCCTAACTTCTCTTCTACTTTTTGTTCTATAGGAAGTCCATGACAATCCCACCCAGGAGTAAATCGCACAGCCTTGCCATCAAAGTAGTGATATTTTGTAACCATATCTTTGAGTATTTTATTCAAGGCATGCCCTATATGTATATCGCCATTTGCATACGGAGGTCCATCATGAAATGTCCATATATCTTGGTCTGCTCTGTTTTGTTTCATCTTTTCATATACATTTGTCTCAAACCACTGTTTGTATTTGAGCGGTTCGTTTTGTGGTAAATTTCCTCGCATAGGAAAGCTAGTTTTGGGTAGAAGTATCGTGTCTTTGTAGTCCATCTTTGTCCTTTTGGCCTATTGTATCAAAATAATATAAATTTTATAGACATCATAAAAACTCTGTCTATTTTGGAAAATATTTTGGAAAATTTGGTCTATCTTATTTTATTTGGATACGATACCACAAGGAGATGGAAAATGTTTGATATCAATATAATAGTAGGATTTAGTATCATGCTAATCACTGGCATATATGTTGTCTGGTTTTTTGGCAAACTAACAAATAGTATAAAAATATAACTGATATTCATTTGTTTGTGTGATATTTATATGCTTTAGTTTATGCTATTGTCTATAGGACTTTTATGTTTAAAATTTATCTGGTATTAAAATTTCACAAAAATCTCGAAAAATTTGATAATATTAAGTTTTTTTGGATATTGCCTCGTTCCCATCGTCCAGAGACTGTGAGACGATCTAAGATATTTAGATTGTCTCCTGTCCTATGTTTTGTATGTCCTATGTTTAAGAGGGCATATTTTCTATTTTCTGTAGAATATAGACACAAAAATTTAGTATTGAAATTATTGGCTAAAAATACTCGGATTTTTCGTCTAATTGTAGGTCTTCAAATTTTGTATTTGTCAATATTTATCCATTTTATGTAGCATTTTATCTAAAATATATAAAACACAACAAGACAATACTAAGAATATTTTGTTATAGTATAAAAAAGGACAAATATGAAAACAAATAAACTAACCAAAGAGGAAGAAAATATCATCTTGAATAAAGGAACTGAATATCCTTTTAGTGGTAAATACGACAAGTTTTATAAAGATGGTCTGTATAAATGTAAATATTGCGATGCTCCACTTTTTAAATCATCGCAAAAGTTTGACAGTCGAAGTGGTTGGCCTAGCTTTGATGATAGTCTATACAATAGTGTACGAGAGATACCAGACAAAGATGGACGGCGAGTTGAGATAGTATGTGCTAAGTGTGGCGGACATCTAGGTCATGTGTTTAAAGGCGAGCAGATGACACCAAAAAGCACGAGGCATTGTGTTAACTCATTGAGCTTGGACTTTGTGCCAACATCTGACAACAAGTTTGACAAAGCATATTTTGCTGGTGGATGCTTTTGGGGGGTGGAATACTTCTTTGAAAATCTAAATGGTGTAATATCGGCAGTATCTGGCTATATGGGTGGTGATGAGACCAAGACGACTTATCAAGAGGTATCAAAAGGCAACACAGGACACCTTGAAGTAGTCCAGATAGCATATGACAAAACAAAAGTTTCTTATGAAAGTTTGCTGAAGTTTTTCATGCAAATACATGACTTTTCACAGACAAACGGTCAAGGTCCAGATATAGGAGCTCAATACCTTAGTGCCGTATTTACAAGTGACAAAGAGGAGCGCAAAACTATCAAAAAAGTGTTTGATACTATTGAAAAATTGGGACACAAAGTAGCTACAACTATAGAACCACAGGCGAAGTTTTTCAAAGCTGAAAGTTATCATCAGGACTATTATCAAGGCAAGAACTCAAAGCCGTATTGCCATAGTTTCAAAAAGTTGTTTTAGGGTGGTATTTTGCTGTTTTAAATAAGTTTAGATATAATACTATATCTAAAATCAAAGGCAATATGTTGGACAACACAATATACGAATATCAACAAATAAAAAGTGAAAAGCTCAAAGTCCATATACAAAACACCGCAAAACTACAAGAGTATTTCAAAGCAGATTTTAGCTGTATAAAAGCACGGCATTATTGTGGTATCATCAACTATGCAGATGAAAACTATTTTATACTTCCTAAGATAACCAACGACAACAACGACAAAAGCAACTTAGATATATTTGTCTATATGTTGATATATAGCCACGATATAAACATGAGCACACGGTGCGAACACGAGCTATGGAGCGGCAACCCACTTGTGGGGCGGTAAGCGATAGCGCGAGTGAGACATCTAATGAAGTTAAAATTCTCTTGTGCCGAGGCTTCAGTCTTGGTGCAAGAGAGAAATCGCAGACAGTGTCTGCGAAATTTATGTTAAGTTGGTAGCATTATATTTTTTTGACACGAATATCAAACAAAAATGAAAGAATATTTTATGAAACACAATCATCACAAAACAACTGGAGCATAAGAGAGCTAAAAAGTGAAAACTACTCAAGATGTGCGAACAGCCACTTTGTGATGTTTCTTTAAGACTATTAAGATAAAATATCAAAAATGTAGGAGTTGCAGTATATGAGTCAAGCAAACACAACACAAAAAAGCTTTCATGATAATTCGTTTTATAAACTCAAGAACAACACAAAATTATCAGAACTAGATGATAAAAAACCAAACTGGGTAGATAAAAAATTTGCTTATAAACAATCTAAAATACGACTAGCAACAATGTTTTCAGGTATTGGAGCTGTTGAGTTTGCTATGAAAAGTGAAGCTAAATCATGAAATTATTTTTGCCTGTGACAATGATAAGTTTGTCAAAGAAAGTTATTTTGCAAACTATAATATAAACGACCAAAACTGGTATAATGATGTACTAGATATCAATGGTAAAAAATACACAAACAAAATAGATTTGCTTGTAGGAGGAAGTCCTTGTCAATCTTTTTCAATGATAGGAAAAAGAAAAGGTTTTGACGATACTATGGGGACATTGTTTTATGAGTTTGCAAGAGTCGTCAAAGAAAGTCAGCCAAAAGTATTTATATATGAAAATGTCAAAGGTCTTGTAAACCATGACAAAGGTAATACTTTTGAGACAATAAAAGCAACATTTGACGAGCTAGGATATAGATATTCATATAAGCTACTCAATGCCAAAGATTATGGTATGGCTCAACACAGAGAGAGAATATTTATTATTGGATTTAAAGATAAATCCAATAATTTTACATTTCCTGAAAATATTCCACTTGAACATAAAATGCAAGATTTTTTAGAAGATTATATTGATAGCAAGTATTATTTAAAAGAAAAAGGTGTTGCTTTTGTCACAAGCTCAAAAAATAGAAAAAAAAGATACACTCAGATCAATGGAAATATAATACACAAGCAAAATTGCATGGTATCATAAATTATGGAAACAAAAAGAAATAAATGGACAAGAGAAGAATTAATTTTAACTTTCAATTTATATTGCAAGATTGAATTTAGTAAAATTAATTACCGTCACCCGTTGATAATATCCTTATCTGAAATAATAGAAAGAACTCCATCTGCTGTTTCATGGAAACTTGTTAATTTTGCAAGTTTAGATTCTGAATTAAGCAAAAGGGGAATCAAAGGTGCCATTAATTGTAGCAAATTAGATAGAGAAATTTTTCAAGAATTTACAAATAATTGGAACAAATCAGTTGAAGAAAGTGAAATTCTTTTAGAGAAAAAGAATAAAAAAGGTAAAGATATTTTAAGAACAGTAAAAACAAGAACTAACCAGTCTTTTTTTAGAAAATCGGTTTTATCTTCTTATGACAACACTTGCTGTATTACAGGTATAAATATCCCAGAATTACTTGTAGCCAGCCATATTATTCCATGGGCAGAAAGTGAAGAAAATAGGTTAAATCCAAAAAATGGACTTTGTCTCAATAACCTACACGATAAAGCTTTTGATAGGGGATATATAACTTTTGATAGTGATTTTAAACTAATACTATCTAGTAAAATTTTAAAAACTAAAGGAATGTATATAGAAAAATATTTTAAATCAGTTGAAGGTCAGACATTAGTGACTCCTAAAAAATTTATACCTGATATTCAATTTCTACAATATCATAATGAAAAGATATTTTTACAATGAAAAGTAAATTATATGCTATTTACAAAAACAAGAAACATAAAGGTAACGAAAGAGGAACTTCGTCAAGCGATGCTATAAAAAATTATGTCATAGCTTCTTTGTTCGAAGAATTTTTGGATGATAAATTATTTATGTCTCAATATTATGCAAAACCAGCAATAAATGGTATTCATCACCATTTTATAAAGCTAAAAGATTTAAATTGTTGAGCAAAAATAATGGTTAAAAATACTACTTTAGACTTTTTTGCTGATGTTGTGCACCCATATACACTAAAAAAAGAAAAGGAAGAATTAGAGGAGATTGATAATATTGAAGAAAAACAGTATAAAACGAGAGCAAGAATAGGACAAGGAAAATATAGAGATGAGCTATTGAGTCAGTGTCCATTTTGTCCTATTACAATGGTTTCAGATGATAGATTGTTGATAGCTAGTCATATTAAACCATGGGCAAAATCAACCGAAATAGAAAAAATAGACCCTCTTAATGGATTTATGCTTACACCAACATTTGACTATTTGTTTGATAGAGGGTTTATGTCATTTACAAATGACAAAAAAACAATACTTTCTCCATTTTTATCAAATATGACATATTCTAAAATCGGTATATCAAATAATAAATATTTTCCTCTTTTACCAATAGAAGGAAGAGAAAAATACTTAGAGTTTCATAGAGATGAAATATTAAAATAGGTTAATTATCAATGACAATTTAGGCGAAGATTATATGATAGGACACAGCTATTTTATGACTATCCAAGATGATGAGGATCTAGAGTTTGTCAAAAAATACAAAATCCTACCACTACTGGAGGAGTATTTTTATGCTGATGAGGACAAACTAAAAGCAGTTTTGGATATATTAAACAAAAAGGAAAAATATGAAACCATATAGCCTAAATAGCATATCGTTAAATGGTAGCGATGCAACACAAAAACGACAAAGCTATATACACGATAGACAGTATGAAAAATATACTTGAAAAAAAGTTTGAGTTGCTTAACACTCAAGATCTGGCATTTGTTATCAAAGAGACAAACAGAAAATACCAGCATACTATATCGCAAGTTACCGTATGGAGGAAAAAATAAAATGTTTAATTTTGATAGATCTACAGACAGACAAAACTCAAATAGTGAGAAATACAAAAAAAGATTGAAGCTATTTGGTACAAACGATATCACTCCTTTGTGGGTGGCTGATATGGATATAGATACACCATCGTTTATCGTAGATGCTGGCAGATAGGTTAAAGCATCCAATATTTGGATACGAGGGTGTGCCACATAGTATGTATGAAGCACAGACATCGTGGCACAAAGATGAGCTAATAGTATTGCTAGATATTTGTATCAAAAACAACATAGTAGTATTTAGCGATGAGATACATTGCGATCTGGTTTATGCTCCCCATACACACACTGTATTTGCTGGTATAGACGACAAGGCAAAAGATATCACTATATCGGCTTTTGGGGTTGGAAAGCCTACGATGGGTTAGTTTTCTCGTCAGTGAGTGCAAGTACAAGGAACGGATACGACCACTATAGAGTTTTTCACTCTCATGATGAATTTCTCACAGAGAGTACAAGCACAAGGTACGAGGAAAATCGCATGTAAATGGTATAGAATCGTTCTGGAGTTTTACGAAAAGGCGACTTTCAAAGTTCAATGGTTTAAGTGTTGAAACATTTTATTTACACTTAAAAGAGAGTGAATTTAGATTTAATCGTAGAAATAAAGATTTTTATAGTATAATATTAAAATACTTGAGGGAAAAACCACTCTAATTATAAGAAAAACTAATAAGAAACTACTCTAAAGTTTACCAGACCCAAGGAAAAATAAATGAAACCGAAATATCTATCAGTGCTATCAAAAAATGATTATCCTGAACTCACTGAAAAATTATGGGATATTCAAAATCACAAATGTTTATTTATAAAAAAGAAATAAATTTAGAGTTAAATTTAACCGATATTGTCAACCTCTGGAAAATAGACAAGGAAACGCATATTGAAAATTGAAATCATAACAACAACAAATAAAGAGTTGAAGGAGACAGGATTTGGTGGACTCAAGGTTTGCAATGGCATATTTGATTCAATCGCAAAGATGTGTTATAATGTAAGCCTAAATATATGTAAAACTGAAGAAGATTTAGAAAATATTGTCAAAAAAAATCCAGACTTAGTTGTTTTAACAGTAAAATATATTTCGCCTCAAAATGAATATGACATTTGGTTGAGTGAATATTTTTCACATCGTGGGATCAATTTCACAGGTTCATCAAGGGATGTCTTGAAATATGATTCTAATAAAATTAGTGCTAAATTAAATTTATCAAGCAAAGGTATTAAAACCGCAAGACATTTTATGGCAGTTCCGGGGCAGTATAAATATGCAAATGAACTACCGATTAAATTTCCTCTATTTTTGAAACCTATAAATGCAGCAAACGGAAACGGTATTGACGACCTATCTTTTGTAACAAATTTTACAGAATTTAATAGCAAAGTATTGTCGTTGTATAGCACATTTAATATCCCTGTATTGGTGGAAGAATATTTAGATGGACAAGAATTTACAGTTGCGATAATAAGTGCATCAAACAATAAATTAATAGTTTCTCCTATCGAAATAGTCCTACCAGAATCAAAAAATGGGCTTAGAATTTTAGGAAAAAAGGCAAAAAATGATAATTTAGAAAAATTGAAATCAATTGAACATGGTGAAATGAAAAATAAAGTGATAAAGCTTGCCGTTGATTCTTTCTTGGCTTTAGGTGTGAGGGATTTTGGCAGGATAGATATTAAAGCTAACAAAAAAGGAGATTGTTTTTTTCTTGAGGCCAATTTAGTTCCTGGTATGACTTTTGGTTCTAGTTATTTTCCCGAATCATGTAAAATTGAGCATGGATTGACCTATGATAAAGTCATCCAACTAATATTGAAAAATGGGCTTAATAGAGTTAAGAACACCTCTTAAAACCTCTATTGTCCATAGAAGTGGTAAATAAAATAAGTTATTTTCACAGAATGTTTTTGCTAAAACTATGAGCTTAGAAGTTTTTAAAGATTACCATATATATAGTCTGGTTTTTTGGCAAACTAACAAATAGTATAAAAATATAACTGATATTTATATTCTTTAGAGATGTATTGTAGCTTGTGTTATTGTCTATAGGACTTTTATATTAAAATTTATCTGGTATTAAAATTTCACAAAATTTGCCAAGATTAAGTTCTTTTAGATAACATGACCCAGAAGCTAAACTACTTCATAAGGTTTATGTTTCTTGGGCTTTCAAAAGCCACAAAAAAGGAGAGATTATGATATACCGACCAATAAAGCCAAACACAAGTGCGGCCACACCTGCGGGGGGGGGGGGGGACAAAAGTCCCTTCCTAAAACCCAAGAAAAAAAACCTTTTCCAAACTTTTTT
>QMKX01000015.1 GCA_003643835.1 Campylobacterota bacterium | reverse complement strand
TCTATAGCTCATAGAAGGAGCAGTTTTTCGCAGAAAGTTTTTGCAAAGCAAAATCGCCACGGCTACTTTTGAAGTACTAACTGGTTAATTCAAGAATTTTTATGGACTTTTTTCGCTAAAACTACCCTTCCCTACGGGCTTTGTATAGCTTTTCATATTGTTGAGTTCTGTCTTTCGAATTACCCAGGTAGTCCATCAAAACAGAACTCAACAATATGAAAAGCTATCCTAAAGCTATGAGCATAGAGGTTTTTAGAGGTGACCTTAAATATTAAAAAATTAAAGTTATAAGCTTTTTTAAATAGTTTTTCATTGTTTTATTTCCAAACATTTGCCTGTTTTATTTAAAAAACCCCATTTAGTTTCAAATTTTGCCCCTACTAACATATTGTCAAAGCCTTGCCTTTGGACTTTGCTAAAAATTGTCGGAATAACTATTTTTGAATTTTTATTTATAAAGCCAAACATACATTATTTTTAATTTTTGCTAATCCATTTTTAAATTATCAACCATGCTAAATTTATTTTTGATTACCATTTTGCCATCTTTGTCAATAAAACCCCATTTGCCCTTATCATAACTAAAATTATGTTTTGTAGAGTATAAATATGTTTGTTCTATTTTTTACCATAAATTATAATAAACAACAGGTGACAAACCTTCTGAAAAATACATTTTATTATTATATGAATGGACAATTTTACCTGACATATTCATAAAACTTGTATTTTGTCCGCTTTCGTAAACTTCAATATAATCCCCATAATGATTATATCCCAAACCTATTGAAGAATCAAGAGTCAGTATCTTTTCCCATGTTTTAGTGTTATATATATCCCAATATGTATCGCCTTTGTCTGTTTCGTATCTAAACCCTATTAAATTTTTTGGCATATCATCATAATTAAAATGTTGGTATTTGTAGCCAATTATTATTTTACCAGTTTGATCAATAATTGAATGTGCCGTTTGATGTGGATATTTTGGTGTTGGAGTATTTTTAGATACAAGCAAAAATATTATATTATTTTCTTTGCTGATGATTCTGTCAAATCTTATTTTATTATATTCATACCATTTTGTTATATCTTTACCATATTCATCAATTAGCTTCCAATATTTATTTTTATTTTTGGTGACAAATATGATATTGTTTTTTAGTATCTGCACTCTTTTGTACTTTTCGAAACCTTTTAACAAATTTCCATTTCTATCAACAACTATATTTTTATTGTTTATTTTACCATTTGTGATTATATTGTTATTTCTAAAACCAATATATTTATCAAAAACAAAATATTTTTTGTAATTTGGGTTTGTTTGTTTGTAAAATTTTATTTATTTGTTTGGTACAACTTTATCTACTACTTTATCATGTTTTGCTTCATCAATTTTTCTTGCCTCGACACAAGTGCATAAATTTAACATTAATAAATTAAAAATCATAAGTTTTATTGAATAGCTTTTTAATTGTTTTGTTCGCATATATTTAAGGTCTGGCAAACTCTTATTTTGGTTATATAAAAGAGAGATATATTCTATCTCATTTAAGCAGGGGCTTTCTACAAGTGAAACAATTTTGCGATATATAATATTGTTTGTCATATTTAACTCCTTTTTGATTTGGTTTTGAACATTATATTGTATCACAACAAAATAAATTTTGCCTAAAAGTGAAAATATAGAGAAATATGCTCTATATTTGAAGACTGCTGAAACTAAAGAATCTATTAGGGACAAATCGTCAAACCAACTACAACTTGGACTACCTATATTGTAGTAAACTTAACAATAAGCCTAATCTATCGTATAGGGTTCCTGAAGACAATTAAATAAAATAAAAATATAGACATGGTTATCAATTCTACTGAACACCAAACTAGTTTATGCTATATACTTAAGTCTCTACAATGTAGTTGTGCATTGGGACACATTTAGTGTTCGGATAATTTTGATACACTAAATAACATATCAAATACCTTATACATAGCAAACACAACGCCCACAGAACCTATGACTATAAACACTTCTGACATATGCGGATAGAAAAATATAAAATCTTTTACATCATCGTATTGTGTGTATCTCTCAAAACCTTTGCCAAATCTATCGCTCATAGGATAAGCATTGCCTCCATATACAAATATAAATCTACCTATATATGTGCCTATTATGATAAATATAGCAGATGCTATTGTCAAAGTATTGCTGATAGTTTCTTGAAAAAATCTGTATATCAAAAGACCAAAAGGTATCGCAAGTGCAAACAAGACATAGATATAAAACTCATAATCAAACCCAGAAAAGAGTATTACATTTGCCCATTTTTTATCTATATATAAAAATGATACTGCTTCATAAGCTCCAAGAGCGACTATCATAAATAGAGTGAATTTTTTGAGTAGCAACATAAGCTCGTCAAAATGTTCTTTGAGACTATCTTTGTATGTGATATAGGAGTATGCTATCATCACGCCAGCCGATGCCAAAAAAGATGATACGATAAAATACAAAGGCAACATAGGATAAGTTGTCCAAAGGTGTCTTGCTGTATTCATATTAAACAGCTTTGCTTGTATATAATACTCAGCGATATCTATAAAAATCCCAAGCACCAAAATCACAACTGCTATTTTTTTGGTCAGTTGTTTGTTGTTGCTAATAAGCAAATAAATCTCAAACAACACAAATGATATATATACTATATAAAGTGGCAACATCAGCCACATACCAGAACCTATATTTGGTGTCAAAAACATCCAGTGCATATGCAAGATATTTAAGTCAAAGAAAATTGTAAACAATCCACCAAAAACCATACACAAACCAAAAGTCAAAAATCCTGCCGCTGTTTTTTTTAGTAGTTTGATATCCAAAAGTTCTGCAATTGTAACTATAAATATGATACCACTACCAGTATATATCATATAGATATAATTAACAATATAAAGTGTCCAAGGGCTCTCTCTCTTGACCTCTCCGCCAGCCCCAAATATAGCCTCTCTAAAAGCATTTGCCACTTCCATACTACCAGGATTTAGTCCAGCATCTAAACTATTTGCTGTTAATAAAAAGTATCTTTCGTTGATAACTTCATATATTCCAAAAAGACCAAAAGCCAACAAAACATATACAAACAACATAGTTTTGTTTAGTAACAGTTCATTTATAGAAACTTTGTTTATCTCTAATCCTGCTATAGTAAAAGTTTTGCAGGAAACATTTTTCTCTTCGCCAAAAAGCGATTCTCTTGTTTTCATAGTTTACCTCTTTTTTTCATCGCTTTATCCATAATTGGCTTGAAACTATCCCATGTATGTATAGTAGTATCTTTGCCTATAGAGTTGATAGCAAATTGCTCGTCATCTGGAAATATATAAAATAGTTTCGGCACTGTTTTTTCCGTTTGCTTGAGGACAAAAAATTTTTTCTTTTTTAGAAGTTGCACCAATTCACTATTTTCATCGTCCAAATCTCCAAACAATCTAACCTTCGTAGGACAAGTAACCTCACATGCGGTTGTTGTCTTGCCTTTGCTTATCCTTGTATCAAAACAAAATGTGCACTTATCAACTGCCACATATTTGTCATCTACAAATCTCGCATCATAAGGACAAGCTTCCATACATCCTTTGCAAAGGATGCATTTTTGTTTATCTGTAAGCACCAAACCTTCATCTGTAAAATAGCTGGCATTTGTAGGACAAACATTGACACAAGGAGCATCTATACAATGATTGCATTGAGATGGATAAAAGTTGATATTAGGATTTTCAAATATGAAACTTTCATTTTGTCCTATCCATATTCTTTGTTTGTCAGCACCAAGTTGCACACCATTTTCTTGTTTACATCCAACTTCACATGCTTTGCAATTAATACAATTTTGATATTCTAAAGCCATCGCATAATTCATGATATTACCTTTTTTATTTCTACTTGTGTTTCATGCATTGTAGCACTGCCAAACACATGTTCAATTTTGTCTTCTATTATAGTATTGTCGCTTGCACCATTTCTGTGTGCTAGGGACAAACCATCGCTCGAAGCTCCAAATCCGTGTATATAAAATACCACATCTTTGATGATTTTATTTGTAGGGTATGCTTTGATATGAACCTGTCCTATGGAGCTTTTGACCTCTACCAAATCGCCAAATTTTATCTGTTTTTTGTCTGCTTGTTGTTTGTTTATCCAAAGATAGTTCTCTTTCATCAAATCCAATAACAAAACATTGTTTTGTGTTGAATTTTGGGTAAATTGTGCATGCCTACCACTAACAAAGATAAATCTGTCTTTTTTAACCTTTTCAAAGAGTTCATCTCTCCAAGTAGGCATAGCATCAACACCTTTTTTTGTCATAGATGCCAATACACACTCAACTTTACCAGACTGTGTTTTCATAGTTTTTTGAAGTGCTGCTATCTCTTTTTCGTCTACACATATATCCTCATGTCCTATCTCGTCATCTGTGAGTTCTTTTTGTGTGATAACCGAGTAATATTTTTTGTTTTCAGGATAATATTGAAACTCATTTGATGATATTTGTTTAAAATAGTTATCCATATTTGGATAAAACACACCTTTTGTTTTCAGGGTCTTATATGCTTCTTCTCCGTGTTGGCTGACTATTAGATCTTTGTTGATATGCTCTTGTGAGTGCTCAAACATATCTGTCAAGTCATATCCATCATCAGTATATACTTCCTTTTCGCTTCTATCTTGTATCTCTTCTTGCACATCTTCATCATATTTTTTTGTAATCTCCCACAATGGTTTGCTTATCTTTTTGGACAAACCTTTAAGTATATCAAATACCGGACGACTTTCATAAAGAGGTTCTGCTGCTTTGTTTCTCATAGCAATCGCTGGTTCAACTCCGCCAAACGATTTGACAGGATCTTCTCTTTCAAGATAACTACACTCAGGCAACACAACATCACTCATCATCACCGTATCACTTGGCATAGTATCTATAGTTACAACCAAATCCATCATCTCAAACATTTTTTTTGTTTTTGCTACATTTGGCACGCTTAGCATCGGGTTTTGTTTGTATGTAAACATAGCTCTTATTGGGTATGACGATTTTTTATCTATGATTTTATTTCTCCAACCTATCCACGAACCAGCAGCCCCTATGATAGCTGCTACATCTTTGTCTATTCTACCTAAAGCATTTGCGTACATAGGTATATTTATATCGTGTGAGCCAAGTGGCAATTGTTTGCCAAACACTATGCCACCTTTGATATCTATGCCACCACCCAGTGCTGTAAATATAGCTTGTGCACGGCGAAGTTGAAAATCTTGAGCACTCCATGCTGTGCGTCTACCTTGATAATATATCGCTCTTGGAGAGTTTGCCATAAAATCACGAGCAATTTTAACAATCATATTGCTTTTTATACCTGTGATAGCTTCAGCCCATTTAGGAGTGTATTTGTTTGATAATATATGTGTTTTATACTCTTCAAAACCATTCACATTTTGCTGGACAAACTTTTTATTGTATAAAACTTCTGTGATGACAACATATGTCAAAGCTAAAACAAAAGCCAAATCAGTTCCAACTCTTATACCCAACCACTCGTCTGCTTGAGCTGCTGTGTGAGTGTAGCGAGGATCTATACATATGAGCTTCGCACCTCTGTTTCTCGTTCTTTTAAATATATCCATGGTATCTGGAGTGATAAATGCTTCTGCTACATTTGCTCCACCCAATATAACATATTTTGCATTTTCTAAATCTGCTTTTCCATAAGCGCCGATAGTCAAAGCGTAGCCAGCAACCGCAGTTTGCAAGCATATAGAGGAGTGATTTACAAAATTTACTGAACCTATTTTATTTGATACAAAACTTTTATATGTGTGTTCTGCCATACCTTCACCAGCACAATACCCTATAGTAGAGCGATTATCTTCTTCGTCATCCAATATAGTTTTAAGACCTTTAAATTTATCGGTGCCATTTAATATAGCTTCATATGCTTCATCCCATGTCACTCTTTTGTATTTACCATCACCTTTTTCGCCTACTCTTATCATAGGGTATTTTAACCTATCGGGGTCATACATAGCTTGGATACCTGCATTGCCTCTGGCACACAACATATTTCGTGATTTTGGAAAAAGTGGATTTGGATCTAACTTAACAACGATGCCATTTTCAACTTTTGCCAATGCCGCACACTTATTTACACACATCTCACATAAAGTCGCAACTTCATTTGCTTTTGTTCGCCCTGTTTTAGTGGCTTTATCTTTTATTGTTTGTTTTGAACCCAACAAGCCTGTAGCCCCAACGCCACCAACTATACTAAGACTAACAGTTCCTTGCAAAAACTTTCGTCTTGAAACTTCTATATCCATGATAACTCCTTTGAAAATATAAAAAAAACTTCTTGTGAAATTATGCCAGAAGTTTCTTAAAGTTATTTAGTTTTTACTTATAAATTTCATAATTTTAAATTATGACTTGACACTTTTTGTTACAAATGATGTGTTCGTGTGAAAAATTCACAATAAATTGTATAAAAATAAAATCGTAAAATTAAGATAAAAAAGTTAAAATACCTTTTTGGGGTCTTAGCTCAGTTGGGAGAGCGCTTCGCTGGCAGTGAAGAGGTCGTCGGTTCGATCCCGATAGACTCCACCACATATGCTACTTTTTGAAGTTTGGTTCCAAGTATGGCACTATCTGTTTTTTTCTGCTTAAGCACCCTTTGAGCCAAAATTCACTATCTTTAACTTTTATATCCCACGATTTTTCTACTATATCTAAACTATCTGTAGCTACAAGCACCACTGAACCAACTGATATGATATCTGTAAGAAGCAGCAAACAAGTATCAAAACCTTCTTGCTCTTTGATATAGTTTAAACCTGTTTTTAAATCTTTTTTTATATCGTTAAATACCTTTATATCCACAACTTCAAGCTGACCTATGCCAACTTTTTTTCCAAACATATTAAATATTTTGAAATCTCGTCTTATAAGTTTGTCTATAGGTTCGCCTTTTATGTTTGATTTGATATTAAACATATCTATGCCTAATTTTTTAGGTTCTTTTATGCCTGCTATATTTGCTAACTCTTTACAAGCTTTGGTGTCAATTTTGGTGCATGTTGGTGATTTGAATATCACGGTATCACTTAATATAGCACAGCACATAGCACCTGCTAAGTTTTTTGGTATATTTATATTATAAAAGTCAAACATCTCTTTGATGATAGTGTTTGAACACCCAACGGCACATACCCATACATCGATAGGATTTAAAGTTTTTATGCCACCCATTTTATGATGGTCAGTTATGCCAACTATATTAGCTTCTTTTAAATCATCTGCTCCCTCTTCGTAGTTGTTGAAATCCACCAAATATATATCTTCGTTTTTAAAACTATCTTTATATGTTGGTTTATCTAAACTAAACTTATCGAGTATAAACTGTGATTCTACATTGATATCGCCAGTTCGCACTGCTTGAGATTTGATGTCAAGTTGGTTGAATAGATAGCTTAACGCAACAGCTCCTACTATACTATCGCTGTCGGGAGTTTTGTGTCCGCATACATATCTCATATATATCCTTTTTGTTTATTGTAGCTAAACAAGATAAAACAAGAGGTAGTTTCAAAAATATACGATACAATGCCACATGGACAAATACGAATACACAGAGCTTCTAAAAGAGCTACAAAACAAACTATCAAATATAAAATCAATTTTAAAACCAGATGAGATTGTAAAAAAATTAGAAAAAATTAAAACCATAGAGCAAGACCCAGAGTTTTGGAACGACCAAACAAGAGCAAAAAAGTTATCAAAAAATAAAAATTCGCTTTTAAGCAAGCTTAAAAAATTTGATACTACTTCAACTATATTAAATGATGCTAAAGAGTTGTATGACTTATCAAATAGTGAAAATGATGACGAAAGTTTGGAAGTGTTATATGAAGAGGCACAACAGCTAAAAAAGTCAGTATTTGATACGGAGATACAAGTGATGTTAAGCGCAGACGAAGACAAGCTCGATGCTATCGTATCAATACACCCAGGAGCTGGTGGCACTGAGTCGTGTGATTGGGCAAATATGTTGTATCGTATGTATCTACGATGGGCGGATATTCGCGGCTTCAAAATAGAGCTACTAGACTATCAAGCAGGAGATGAGACAGGCATAAAAGATGTGAGTTTCATAATAAGTGGTCTCAATGCCTATGGCTATATGAAAGTAGAAAATGGTATCCATAGATTAGTCCGTATTAGTCCGTTTGACTCAAATGCCAAACGACACACTTCGTTTAGTTCGGTTATGGTATCACCACAAGTTGATGATGATATAGATATAGTTATAGAGGACAAAGATATACGAATAGATACATACAGAGCCAGTGGAGCAGGAGGACAACATGTCAACAAAACCGAATCAGCCGTGAGACTTACACATATAGCCACCGGTGTAGTAGTGCAGTGTCAAAATGACAGAAGCCAACACAAAAATAAAGCAAGCGCTATGAAGATGCTCAAATCAAGGCTGTATGAGATAGAACTTGAAAAACAAAAAGCCTTAAAAGATGGCACTCCAAAAAATGAGATAGGCTGGGGACATCAAATAAGATCATATGTTTTGCAACCATATCAACAAGTCAAAGACAACAGAACGAATATAGGATACTCAAACATAGATGCAATACTCGATGGTGATTTAGATAAACTTATGGAAGATGTTCTGATAGCTCTAAATAGATAAAACTACCATATGCAAGGATTTATTTTAAATTACAATAAAGCAAGAGACGAAGACCTAATAGTAACAATACTATGTAAAAACAAAATATATACTACTTATAGATTTTATGGTGTGCGACATGCTACTATAAACATAGGCAAAAAGATAGATTTCGAACTTGAAACAAACTATAAAAGCACTATAGATAGATTGAAAGATGTCGTAGATATTGGATTTAGTTGGTTTGATGATAATTCTCGAGTGTATTGTTGGCAAAATTTTATCAAGATATTTTATGTTCACTTATATGATATAGAGCATATAGATAAGTTTTATTGTATGTTGCTTGATGAGTGTGTGAAAAAACTGACAAGACAAAACCCAAAAAGAGCGATAATAGAAACATATGTCAAGATGTTGCACTATGAGGGTAGAATGTCATTTGAAGATGATTGTCTGCTTTGTGACCAAAAAATATCAGGCGATATCGCATTGGTTCGCGGATTTAAACAAACACACGAAGCTTGCAGTTATAAAAAAGCTATCAATAGATATGCTATGCAAGAGCTACTTGAAAACAAAAGCACCGCAAAATTAAGCGACAATGAGTGCGAGAGAATTTGGCAAGTTTTACTTCAAGGACTATAAATATCTATTTGGTGCTTTTTTGTT
Organism: Campylobacterota bacterium; assembly: GCA_003643835.1. Taxonomy (GTDB): domain Bacteria; phylum Campylobacterota; class Campylobacteria; order Campylobacterales; family Arcobacteraceae; genus B24-G6. The sequence continues at coordinate 26,528 of QMKX01000015.1, read as the reverse complement.
TGTCGTTTTTTCTTTGTAAATACAACTGATACAATATGATAACTATAGCAGTATCTATCATAATATCGGCTAAGTTAAATATGGCAAAATCAAACCCACAATGCCAATAAATATAATCAACCACACCAATATGTATAAATCTATCATATATGTTGCTAATCCCACCACCAAGTATGAGAGCGATGGCTACAAAATATTGGCTATATATATCTTTGTTTAACCACAAATATATAATGATACCAAATATCATAGATACTTGGATATATTTTAAATACTCATCAAGAAAAGCAAACATAGAAAATGCCACACCTTTGTTGTAAGCTAATACAAGTGATATGCATTCGCCTGAAGCTCTAAACCCATCTACAAACAAAGACTTGATGTATTGGTCAGCGATAAATACAGATAAAAATATCACTAAGCTTATATATAGTTTTAATCGCATAATGTTTTTTTGATAAAAGTCTCGAGCTCATTCATAGATTTTTTAACTATAGCTTCATCAGCACCCTCTATCAAGAGTCGTATTTTGTTTTCTGTGCCTGAGTATCGTATGAGTTCTCTTAGTCCTTTGTCTTTGAGCTTTTGTTTTAAATTGTCTAAACCAACTATCTCTTGCAGCGGTAACTTTTTTTTGATAATCAAGCTAACTAATAGTTGAGAAGACAAATCAAAAGGATTAAATAATTTACTTGCTTTTTCGTCGCTTTGACACAATATCGACAAAACATACAAAGCAGATGCTAAACCATCGCCTGTTTTGGATATATCTTTGAGTATTATGTGTCCACTTTGTTCTGCTCCAAAATTTGATTTAATCTCTTTCATCTTTGCCAAAACAAATCTATCGCCAACATCTGTCCTAAACACTTCTATATCTTGAGATTGGAGATAGTTCTCTGTCGCCATATTGCTCATGACAGTCACGACACATCTGTTGTTTTGAAGTTTGTTTTGAGCTTTTAAACTTGTAGCTATAGTGGCTATGAGCTTGTCGCCATCTATTGTTTGTCCTTTTTCGTCTACGACAACCAATCTATCGGCATCGCCATCGAGCGCTATACCTATATCAGCTTTGTGCTTTAAAACAGCTTTGCCCAAATTTTGAGGATACAAAGCACCACAATTGTCATTTATATTGTAACCATTTGGTTTGTCATTTATGACTATCAAATTGGCATCCAACTCTGATAAAATTGTAGGTCCTACTTTATACCCAGCACCATTGGCACAATCAAGCACAACTTTGATACCATAAAGAGTTTTATCTACTGGAAAGGAGCTCTTGATAGATACTATATATCGTCCTATGACATCGTCAATTCGTTTGGCTTTTCCTATACCTTTGCCTGTTTTATGGTAGGTTTTATGATTTTTTTCATCGAAATATATCTCTTCTATTTGTTTCTCTTCTTGTTCGCTTAGTTTATCGCCGTTACAATTGAAAAATTTCAAACCATTATCATAAAATGGATTGTGAGAAGCACTAAGCATAATTCCAGCATCACATCGCATACTTTGGGTGAGATATGCTATAGCAGGAGTTGGCATAGGGCCTATTTGCACTACATCATAACCTACACTTGTAAGTCCTGCTACTATGGCATTTTCTATCATATAGCCGCTTCGTCTTGTGTCTTTGCCTAATAGTATTTTGCCAGTTTGTTTTGAGCTACTTTGTTTGAAATATACACCCATACTAAGCGCTAATCGCATAGCAGTTGCTGCATCTAAAAACTCTCCAGCTTTGCCTCTAACACCATCTGTTCCAAATAATTTTTTCATGATATTTTTCTCTTGTTTTTAGTATTTTAGCATAAATTTATAAATATACGATAAAATACTAAAAATAAAGGAAAAATATGAAAAAAAAGACAAATATAAAAAAGGCATTTAGTTTGATGGAGCTACTCATAGTTATATTAATACTTGGGTTGTTGGCTGGTTTGGTGCTACCAAATCTCATAGGAAAAGCAGGCAAAGCAAAACGAGATATAACTTGCGTTCAAATGAACACAATATCACAAACTCTCAAGATGTATAAAGTAGACAATGGAATATACCCAGATGGTGGATTGACAGCTTTGATGGCAACTGACGGTTCAACTGGTTATTTTAGTGACAATAAACTACCAAAGGATCCTTGGGAAAATGATTATATATATGTCAAAGCTGGTGATAGTTTTGACCTTATATCTTTAGGAGCTGATAAAAAAGAGGGCGGTGAGGGCGAAAGCGCTGATGTGAAGTTCTCTTTATGTGGCAAAAAATAAGAGCATTTACTATTGTTGAGGTATTGTTAGTAGTATTTTTGATATCTTTATTGTATGTTTCATTTGCTAATATAAATATAAATTATAATCCAAAAGATAAACTCGTAACAAATGATAATATCTGTTATGAGTTTAGAAAAATCATAGACAACCCAAATGATTTAATAAGTTTAATCATATACGAAGGCGAATCTGGCGAAATAGTTTCGCAGTTTTTACAAAATGGATTAGAATCAAAAGCAAAACTAAAATTTAAAATAAACTATGAAAATATATTCACCTTTGATGCAAATAGTGATTTGATAGAAAAAAATTTCAAAGATATAATAATAGGTAGCAAAAGTTATAAAGTGTTGTATCGTTTTGAGGCGTTTAATGGTGGGTACTGCACTAAATATGCGTATATGATAAAAGATAAGTATTTTATACAATATCCATTTGAAAACAGTTCGTTGCCTTTTGATAACGATGCCATAAAAAAGGAGATATCATTTTGAAAACCATAGCCTTGATAGATACATTTGGTTTTTTGTTTCGTAGTTTTTATGCTTTGCCGCCACTACGAGCTAAAAATAGTTTTCCTACTGGTATGCTAACCGGGTTTATGAATTTTGTATTTAATATAGGCAAAGATTTTCAAACTGATTATATAGTATTTGCCCTTGATAGCAAAGGAAAAAATTTTCGCCACGACATATACTCGCAATACAAAGCAAACCGAAAACCACCCCCAGGGGATTTGACAAAACAACTTCCAGTAGCTATATCTTGGATAGAAGCTATGGGATTTGCTACTATCAAAGTAGATGGTTTTGAAGCAGATGATGTCATAGCTACTATAGCAAATATAACAAAAAACCAAGATATACAAACCATAATAGTAAGCCACGATAAAGATTTGTATCAACTAATTGATGACAAAAATAAGATATATCTTTTCGACCATATCAACAAAACAACAATAGACGAGATGTATTGTTTAAATAAATATGAAATAAATCCAAAACAGTTTGTTGATTATCAAGCACTTGTAGGAGACAGTATTGATAATATACCCGGTGTCGCTGGTGTTGGAAAAGTAACAGCGGTTGATCTTATAAAAAAGTTTAATTCAATTGAAAACATATATGAAAACATAAACAATATCATAAAGCCAAGACACAAAACATTATTGCAAACAAGTAAAACAGAAGCTTTTATGAGCAAAAAATTAGTATCGCTTCATAAAAATTGTTTTGAGTTTGATTTGAATGATAGTATGAAATTGCCGGCTATTAACCCAGTGCTTAAAATTCAAGATATATTACAAGAGTTTGATATGTATGGTATTTTGAAAAAACTGCAAAATACCGGATTGACATATAAAACAATTGAGCCAAAACCAAAACCAAAAGCAAATTTTAATTATGTTTTGTTGAACGATGAGCAAAAACTTTTTGAGGTTATTGATAGTATTGCCGAAAATTCTCTTGTGGCATTTGATACTGAGACTACCGATATAGACGCAAAAAAAGCTAAAATTGTAGGATTTTCATTTTGTTTTGAAAAAGACAGGGCTTATTATTGTCCTATGACACACAGCTACTTAGGAGTTCCAGAGCAAATAGATATGTTCACAGCCTATAAAGCTGTGATAAAATTAAACAAACATAAGTTAATAACCCAAAACTTCAAATATGATTTTGTGATAATCAAAAATAACTTTGATATAGCTTTAAACTTGTTTGCTGACACTATGATAATGGCATGGTTGTTTGATAGCAGTAGCGCTGTAGGACTTGATAAACTATCTAAACGATATTTGTCTCACGAGATGATAGCATACAAAGACATAGTCAAAAAAGGAAGTGATTTTTCATCTATAGAGGTTGAAAAGGCTTGCGAGTATGCGAGTGAAGATGCTTTGATTACTTATAAATTATATAATATATTTGCGACTAAATTTGATGAAAAACAATATGAAAAGTTTTTTAGTATTGCTCATGATATTGAGTTTAAGTTTATAAAAGTATTGATAGATATGGAAAAAAATGGCATAAAAATAGACAAAACTATACTACTAAACTTAAATAAAGAGTTCAAAACTACATTAAGAGACCTTGAGGCAGATATTCACGATATTGCTGGCGAACCATTTAATATAAAATCACCCCAACAACTATCAAATATATTGTTTGATAAACTAAAACTAAAACCGACAAAAAAAACAAAATCTGGCTACAGCACCGATGAATCAGTGCTCGTGGGCTTACAAAACGAACATACAATAGTGCCAAAATTATTAAGGTATAGGCAAATACAAAAACTAAACTCCACTTATGTAGAGCCATTTATTGAGTTGAGCTTGAAGGACTTTGAGCAAAAAGTATTCACCTCTTTTATACATACAGGAACCGCTACAGGACGATTAAGTAGCAAAAACCCAAACTTACAAAATATACCCACAAGAACCAAAGAGGGTCAAAATATCAAAAAAGCTTTTGTAGCAAATAGTGGCAAGATGTTGTTAGGACTTGATTATTCACAAATAGAACTTCGTTTGTTGGCGCACTTTAGCAAAGACCCAGCACTTTTGTTGGCATTTAGAACAGGTGAAGATATACATTTGCAAACTGCTATCAAGATATTTGGTGAAAAAAACGCAGCAGAAAAAAGATCGGTAGCAAAAACTATAAATTTTGGTTTGATATATGGTATGGGTTCAAGTAAATTAGCTCAAACTTTGAGTATAACTACAAAAGAAGCGAAAGAGTATATACAGAAGTATTTTGACTCTTTTGGCACTGTCAAGGATTATCTCAATAGCATAAAAGAGTTCGCTTTGTCAAATGGTTATGTAGAAACTATAATTGGTAGGCGAAGGTATTTTGATTTTAAAAATATCAAACCATATGAAGAAGCATCAAACTTAAGAGAAGCTGTTAATACTGTGTTTCAAGGCACTGCGTCTGATATCATAAAGCTGGCCATGATAAAAATATATGAAAAGTTTAAAAATACCAATGATATCAAAATGTTGTTGCAGATACACGATGAGCTTATATTTGAAGTAGATGAAAAAAGTATAAACGAAAAAGCAAAACAGATAAAAGATATAATGGAAAATATATTTATACTTGAGGTGCCTTTGGTTTGTAATATAAGTATAGGAAAAAATTGGAGCGAATTAAAATGAATAAAAAAATAGCAATAGTCGGAGCAGGGCAAGTTGGAGCTGTGGCATGTTATACTATATGTGCCATGGGGTTTTGTGATGAAATTGTGCTATATGATATAGATAGTGATATAGCAAAAGGAAAAGCTATAGATATACAACAAAGCACTGCGTTTTTTGATAAACCAACATCAGTATCGTATGCTAAAAATATAAATGAACTTACAAATTGTGATATAGTTATAATCACAGCAGGAGTTCCAAGAAAAGGTGAAATGAGTAGAGATGATCTGCTTTTGGTAAACGCAAATATCATGAAAGATATAGTTAAAAACATAACAATAAGTTCGCCTAAAGCGCTGTTGCTTTGTGTGTCAAATCCGCTTGATGTTATGACATATGTTGTGTATAGATTAAGCGGTTGGCACAGAAGTAGGGTCATAGGTATGGCAGGAGCATTGGATAGTGCTCGCATGTCTTATGAGATAGCAAAGCACACAAAAACAAACATAAATCAAATCAAAACTATGATCATAGGTGAGCATGGCAAAAATATGATATCGATATTTGAAAATAGTCTTATGAACCAAAAAAATTTATTTTCAAGCTTAAATGAAAAACAACAAAACCAAATTATAAACAACACAAAAAACGGCGGAGCAAATATAGTAAAATATCTAAAAACAAGTGCTTATTTTGCACCCGGGTGTGCTACAGCTAAAACAGCACAAGCAATTTTGACAAATAAAAATATAGTTTTGCCTTGTAGTATGGTGTTGGATGGTGAATATGACACAAAAGATGTAGCAATTGGTGTGCCGGTAAAATTTGGCGACAACAAAGCAAATAAAATAGTGAAACTTAAATTAGACACAAACACAAAAATAATGTTTGAAAAAGCAGTTTTGTCTATAAAAGAAAGTATAGACACACTAAACAAACACAATTTTTTTGATTAGGAGGGATATGAAGTGCAAGTAGAAACATTTTGTAATATAACACAAACAAAACTTCTCAATAAACCATCTATCAAATTTGTCACAAATTTCACTACAAATATAAATAAAGTTGGAGAGGGCAGTCTCTTTGTAGCGGTGCAAAAAAGTGATATAACACAAGCTGTTGCAAATGGAGCATATGCTATAGTATGCCAAACCATAGAGATAGAAGATAGCAAGCAAGATGAAGATATAGCTTGGATAAAAGCACACAACTTAAAAGATGTATGCATAAAATTAAAAAGATTTCAACTAAACAGCAAAAATATAGCTGGGTTTTATTGTGATGATATTACTTTGAATATATTTTCAACAATGATCAAAAAAAACAATAAAATTAAATTTTTATCTGGCAACATAATAGATGATTTTGACCATATAGATATCAAATCATCTATCACTATCTATATCGCAAGTGAAGAATCATATATCAATAAACTTATGTCACAACATAAGGCCATAAATCAAGGAGACATCAATGACACCACCGACTTGATATGTCATTCGTTGTTTGAGACAAGCTTCATATACAATAGCTATAACTTTGATAAAATTAGATTGCCATATATATATCTAAAACAATTTTTGAATATATTTGAATTTATCAAAACCCAACATCTAAATGACATAAAAGTTGATATAAGTATGTTAAAACATCTAAATATATTTTGGCCTATATTTATAGATACGAGACTTCATATAGCTGAGTTTGGCAAGACAAACAACTTTTTGCTCGCAAATAAAGATATGAAAATATATTCAAGTCAATTGGAGTATATAAAAAAGGATTTTAAGTATTTGAAGCTTAATATCATAGATGGATTTGATAGCTTCGATGAGGTGATTGACAACATAGATATAGATAAAAATATAAATTATATCATAGGATTGTCAAATGAGGAACTAAAAAATATTTTAAACCAAAGAAAACAGCTATGTCAAAAAAGTAGCTTATTTTAAATAGTTTAGATAAAATGGCAAAAAGGTTATAGATGAGCAGAGAATATTGTGAAGATATTAAAAGTAGTCACATAGGCAAAAGAGTCCAAGTAGCTGGCTGGGTAAATAACAGACGAGACCACGGAGGACTTATATTTATAGATTTGCGAGACAAAGGTGAAGTGGTTCAGCTAGTTTGTGACCCAACAGACGATGAAGCATCGTGGAAGACAGCCGACACCGTGAGAGATGAGTTTGTGCTTGTAGCTACTGGTGTAGTGCGACACAGAGGCGAGGGTCTAGAAAATCCCAAGCTAAAGACAGGCAAGATAGAGATAGTAGTAGATAGTTTAGTTATAGAAAATAGGTCAAAGCCTATGCCATTTGATATAGATGACCCCAAAGTAAATGACGAGATAAAACTAAAAAACCGCTTTTTGGAACTTCGCTCGACCAAGATGGCAAATATATTTAAACTTCGCCACAAAGTAACTTTAACAGCGAGAAATACACTTGATAAATTAGGCTTTTTAGATATAGATACACCAATACTAACAAAATCGACCCCAGAAGGTGCGAGAGATTATCTGGTGCCAAGTCGTGTGCATGGTGGTGAGTTTTATGCCTTGCCACAATCGCCACAGCTTTTTAAACAGCTGCTTATGGTGAGTGGATTTGATAGGTATTATCAGATAGCCAAGTGCTTTCGTGACGAGGACTTAAGAGCCGATAGACAGCCAGAATTTACACAGATAGATGTAGAGATGAGCTTTTGCACTCAAGAGGATGTTTTAGCTGTAGCCCAAAAGCTTATAATAGATATATTTGATGCTGTAAATATAGATATAGACAAAAATTTTCCACAAATTACATATAAAGAAGCTATGGAAAAATACGGAAGCGACAAGCCAGATATGCGGTTTGATATGACTATGGTAGATGTGGCAGATATATTTGCAAATAGCTCCAATGAGATATTTAGTTCTATCGCTAAAGATACTAAAACAAATCGTATCAAAGCCCTACGATGCCCCGGAGGAGATAACATATTTTCCAAACGACAGATGAAAGGGTTCGAGCAGTATGTCAGAAAGTTTGGAGCTAGTGGGCTGGGATATTTTCAGTTAAAAGAGGATGGCTTGAAAGGACCACTGACTAAATTTTTTGAGCAAACAGAATTAGACAATATAGTCAAAATTACAGGACTACAAGTAGGCGATATAGTATTCTTTGGTGCCGGAAACAAAAAACTTGTGTGGGACTATATGGGACGACTTCGTATTCATCTATCACAACTTATGGATATAATACCTGCCGATGCCTACAAGTTTCTGTGGGTCGTTGATTTTCCTATGTTTGAGACAGTGGATGGCAAGACAAAGGCACTTCATCATCCGTTTACTATGCCAAAAGATTTAGACAACTTTGATCACATAGAAGATATTCAGTCGATAGCCTATGATATAGTTTTAAATGGTGTAGAGCTAGGTGGCGGAAGCATAAGGATACACAAAAAGCATATCCAAGACAAAGTGTTTGAACTGATGAATATAGACAAGGACGAGGCGGACGATAAGTTTGGATTTTTGCTCCATGCTTTGGAATACGGAGCTCCACCTCACGGCGGATTTGCTCTTGGGTTGGATAGATTGATAATGCTGCTAACTAACTCAAGTAGCATACGAGATGTGATAGCATTTCCCAAGACCCAAAAAGCCCAGTGCCTACTGACATCTGCTCCTAGCCCTATAGGCAAGGGGTTGTTAGATGATTTGAGTTTGAGACTAAAACCAAAGGTATAAAGCTATCAATATATGACAAGATCATACGATACTATAGGCAAAAGACTTGCCATGATACTGACCAAATTTAACGAAGGTGAGAGTTTTACCATAGATGAACTACCCTAGAATTTGGAGTGTCATATCGCACGATATATCGTGCGATCAACGAACGACTCATATTTTTACCTATAGAGAAAAAGCACGACAGATATACTATAGCACCGTATTGTCTATGTAAGCTAAGCTTCAAAGATATAAACAACTTCGCAAGTATCAGTGGTATAGCCGAGCTGTATCCATCGCTTGATCGTGAGTTTGTGGTGGATTTGCTAAACACCAAAGTAAACCATGCTTTTATGATAAAAAATACAAAATACGAAGATATCAGCGAAAATACACAGCTATTTACAGATATCAACATAGCCATAGTCAAAAACCAAACCATAAACTTCACATATAACAATAAATCACGAACCGTCCATCCATATAAGCTTGTCAATACTTATGGTATATGGTATTTGAGTGCGGAGGAAGATAAACAGCTCAAAACATATAGTTTTGCAAAGATAAAAAAGTTTATAAATACCCAAAAGATATTTAAATCAAACCAAAAATTTATAAAATTGATAGAGAAAAACCAAGCAGTGTGGTTCTCTCAAAACCGTATAGAAGTGTTGCTTTGGGTTAATATATCAGTCGTAGAGTATTTTGATAGACACCAGCTACTACCTCACCAAAGCATAGTCGCCAAACACACAGACCACTACGAGATATCTGCTGTGTTTTCATATAAAGCAGAGGCGATAAAGTTTGTGCGGTATTGGATACCGCATATCGAGATACTATCGCCAGTCGCACTCCAGCAGGAGCTAAACATACAGATAGACAAATATATAAGCCAGTCAGGATTGGAGTTGAAACTTTGATTTTATATACCATTTCTGGAGTTGAAACTCCGATTTGGAGTGCCTTTTTTGGAGTTGTCCGTTTAATTTGATACAATAAGTCAAAATTTATCAAAAGGATTAAAATATGTTAGCAGTACATCCTCAATATATTATAGGGCACCTCTAAAAACTTCTATAGCTCATAGAAGGAGCAGTTTTTCACAGAAAGTTTGGACTTTGTCCAATCGCCTCGGCTACTTTTGATGAATAAAAGTTCATAAAAATTTCACAGAAAGTTTTTCGCTTTAGCGAAAAAGTTTCTGTGAAAACAAGAGTATCGCTTTTCGCTTCAGCGAAAATGTTTCCTGTAAAACTAGCCGTGGCGATTTTCGCTTTAGCGAAAAAGTTTCTGTGAAAATATCTTATTTTATTTCCAGCTTCTATAAGCTATAGATATTTTAGAGATGACCTACAGGATATGGGGTCAAGAGATGTATGACAGATGACAAGTGTATAGAAAATATGGACAAAAATGTCCGAAAAGCTATGGATATATATGAGCAGTGGATGGATAGGTTTGAGGCTGGCGAAGTAGGGGAGTATCCACGAGACAAATACAAAATATAAATATAGAAAATAAAAGATAATTTTGATAAAATACTAAATATTCACAAAAGGGACAAGATGACACAGCCAAAATACAACGACAACCACAAAAAGATATTTTCACTATTGAGAAATAAATATCTAGATGCCCTACCAGAAGAGATAGTTTGACAAGAGTTTGTGTGTAAGCTTATAAACGAATACGGCTATAGTTTGGAACAGATGGACGAAGAAGTTAAGCTGACTTCATCATCGAGAGGCACTGGTAGGGCTAGTGCTGATTTGATAGTATGGAAAAGTGAAGAAGAAAAAAAGAAAAACAAAACTGCCTTTATGGTGATAGAACTAAAAGCTGACAATCTAAAACTAAAAGTGGAAGACTGTTATCAAGGATACAATTATGCCACTTGGAGCAGAGCAAAGCTTTTTGCTATCTCAAATGGCACAGAACTACAAGTATATAAAACCATAGAAGATGAATTGCCATTGAAACTTCAGCCAGTCAATGATATACCTATAGCCAAAGATATATTAGACGATAAAAAACTTGAAGAGGTTTTGAAAAAAACAAAAGAATTTTCAGGCGATGAATTTGCAAAGCTACTACACAAATGCCACAATATCATACGAAACAACGACAAGCTGTCTCCAGAAGCATCGTTTGATGAGATTAGCAAGATATTGTTTATCAAGATAATGTATGAAAGAAATCCAAAACAAGAAGCTATATTTTCATTTAAGCAGTTTGAAAAACAAAAAGAAGCATGGAATATGGTAAAAGGAGCAAGCGAGCATGAGACTTCATATATGCAAAGACTTTTTGAAGATGTCAAAAAAGAGTTTGAAGCTGACAATATATTTGATGAAAACGAAAAGATAAAACTCAGAGAAAAAAGTTTCGAACAAATAGTAAAAGAACTACAGATATACAATCTCACTTCTACTAGTGCCGATGTCAAGGGTATAGCATTTGAGAAGTTTTTGGGGCGAACATTTAGAGGTGAGCTAGGACAGTTTTTCACACCTCGTGTGATAGTTGATTTTATGGTTGATTTGCTAGAGCCGAGCGAAGGTGAGCTTATATGCGACCCATGTGCTGGTAGTGGCGGATTTTTGATAAAAACTTTTGAGAGTATTTCAAAAAATATCAACGATGAATTTATCATTATCAAAAAAGAAAAACAAAAAGAGATTTTCGGAGAAAGATTAGAAAATATTGATGATGAAAAACTACAAAACCAATATGAAGAGTTTTTAGAGACAACAAACAAAAGCCAAGAAAACAGAATACAAAAACTATCTCACAAGTCTATTTTCGGCACAGATGCAAACCCACGAATGGCTAGAGTATCAAAGATGAATATGATCATGCACGGAGACGGACACAACGGTATACACCACAACGATGGACTACTAAATGTCAACGGTATATTTAGAGGTAGATTTGACTTGATAGTCACAAATCCACCTTTCGGCACAAATCTTGACAAAAAATCTCCAACAGTCGAAGAAGATGATAAATATACAAATATCGCTATGATAGATAAGTATATCAAAGAGTATGGCGATATTTATACAAATGAGATGAAACAAGTCACAGATAATATTGACAAGCCTATCAGAGGACTTTTTGAGGTTGGCAAAAGCTCAGGTGCTACAGAAGTGCTATTTGTAGAGCGGTGTATAGATTTGCTAAAAGCTGGTGGTCGTATGGGTATAGTGCTTCCAGAGGGTGTGTTAAATAGCTCAAATCTACAAAGTGCTAGAGAGTATTTTGAAAGTCGTGCTAAAATTATATTGGTCGTCTCACTTCCACAAGATATATTTATTAGTTCAGGTGCTACAGTGAAAACTAGCTTGGTATTTTTCAAAAAATTCACAGACAAAGAAGCACAAGAGTATCAAAATATCAAAGATGATACAAAAAAAGAGATAGAGGCTAAATATATAGATGAGATAAATCCTATAGAAAAACAACTGAAAATTAGAGGCAAAGAAGCACCGAAACTAGATGAAAAAAAACTTTTGAAAATCAAACTAAAAGAGATAATATCAAAAAGAGATGATGAGATAAAGCAAACTATCAAAAAGAGGTTTGACTATGAGATACCTATATCCGATATAAAAAAAGCAGGTATTACCACCACTGGAGCAGCAGGAGACAATCAACTGCCAGAACTTTTAGAACTATTTACAAAGTATAGAAAAGAGAAAATATTGTGGAGCTAACCCAGATACACGGATTGACATCGTCTTTTGAGTCAGCTTCAAACAAAACAGATGTGGGTATAGAATTTTGGCTTGCTAGAGATTTGCAGCATTTGTTGGGATATAGCAAATGGGACAATTTCAAAAATATAATATCAAAAGCCAAAACAGCTTGCGAAGTCTCTGGATATGATATATTGGATCATTTTCCCGATGTCGGCAAAACGATAAATATGCCAAAAACAGCTACAAAAGAGATAGACGATATCATGCTCACGAGATATGCATGCTATCTCGTAGCTCAAAATGGAGACAGCAAAAAAGAACAAATCGCTTTTGCTCAAACATATTTTGCAGTCCAGACAAGAAAAGCAGAACTTATAGAGCAAAGACTTTTAGAGTATGAGAGAGTTCAAGCAAGGGCAAAACTAACACACACTGAAAAAGAGTTGTCAAAAGTTATATATGAGCACACATGTAGTGATAAAAATTTTGCTATCATACGAAGCAAAGGCGATATTGCACTTTTTTGCCATACAACAGCACAGATGAAAGTAAAATGGAATATAAAAGGCACTAATCCACTAGCTGACTATATGCCTACACTCTTGCTAAAGGCAAAAGATTTTGCTACAGAGATAACTATATACAATGCAAAAGAAAATAGCATGTGCAGTGAAAATGAGATATCAAATGAACATATTACTAACAACAAGGCAGTGAGAAACACTCTCATGAGCAGAGGATAACTCCTGAAAATGTAAATCCCAGTGAAGATATAAAAAAGATACAAAGTAAAATAAAAAAAGATAATAAAAAAGCCTTGGATAGTAAAGATAGCTTACAGGACAATAAAATATGAGTATATTGCTAGAGTTTATAGGATTTAAAGATTTAAATAGTTGGAGTGTTTTACATTTATTGGAAAATGATTTTAAATATAATAAAGATTATAATTTGGTTCAAATTGGTAAATTTTTAACACGAGACAAAACTCCTGTTTTGGTTAATGATACAATAAAATATAAAAGAGTGACAATTAAGCAGTATAATAATGGTTTGTTTTTAAGAGATATTGAAATAGGCAAAAATATAGGAACAAAAAGGCAGTTTAGTATAAAAAAAGGACAATTTCTTTTATCTAAAATAGATGCTAGAAATGGTGCTTTTGGTGTAGTTCAAGAAGAAATTGATAATGCAATTATTACTGGGAATTTTTGGACTTATGATGTAAACTATAGCTTAGTAAATCCATACTTTTTGGCTTTAATGACTACAACAAAGCAATTTATGAGATTTTGTCAAATGGCAAGTAGTGGAACAACCAACCGACATTATCTACAAGAAAATAAATTTTTAAATGTTAAAATACCATTGCCGCCTTTAGAAGTCCAAAAAAGGATGGTGCGAGATTATCAAGACAGATTGGATTTAGCAGTTTTACAAGAACAACAAGCACAAGAAAAAGAAAAAGAGATTGAGAATTATCTTTATAGAGAACTTGGGATTGAGATATTTAAAAATGATAATAACAAATTACTTAATTTTGTAAATTTTAAAAATATAGGAAGATGGGATTCAATTTATTTGCTTGATGGTAACAATATTCAATCAAAATACAATTTAATTCCTATATCAAATATTCTTAATACATTTTTAAAAGATTTAGATAACAATTCGTTAAGAATAGATTCTAAAAAATATCCTACTAAGAATTTTAAATATATAGGAATGGAGAATATAGAAAAAGAGACAGGTAAATTATCACAGTTTCAGGATGTAAAAGGTATTGATATAAAAAGTACAACAATAAAGCTACCTAAAAACTTTTTTCTTTATGGAAAGCTAAGACCATATTTAAACAAATATTATTTGAATAAACACGATAAGTACAATATCATTATATCATCAGAATTTTTTGTATTTTCAACAAAAAATATAAATAAAATATATTTCAAATATATTTTAAGTTCCTCTTTTATACAAAATCAAATAGAAAACCACATGAAAGGAGCAAGAATGCCTCGTATTAGTGAAGCTACTTTTAAAAATCTAAAAATACCTTTACCATCATTAGAAACACAAAACAACATAGCAAATCATATCGGTAGCCTAAAAGATGATATACAAAATCTCAAAGAACAATCCACTCAAAATAAATCTTTGGCACTTAAAGAGTTTGAAAAAGAGATATTTAATGAAGCTTAAAAGATTATGGATAGATGGTTTTAAAAATCTAAATAATTTTGAAATAGATTTTACGGATAAAGATGGAATAACTGTTTTGATAGGCAACAACGGAAGTGGCAAAAGCAATGTGCTGGATACCTTGCTAAAAGATTTTGTGATAGGCAAAAAGATAGAGCTAACCCAGGCTCAATCTATGATGATAAATGAGTATTTTATGCAGCTTAGATGATGCGGATAGTTGAGACTGGAGACTAGCCTCTAGCAACCAGAGACAAGTATAGATAACAATCGTAGCACAATAAGAATATTTGGATATAATAACCAAAAAACAAAGGATGATTATGCAGACAGTAACTTTGCAAGTTCAAGATGGTATTTACGATAAATTTCTATGGCTGATAAACAACTTCTCAAAACAAGATGTGAAAGTATTGGACCAATCAAAATATATATTAGACGATGATTATATAAGAAGCATAGATGGTATGGTTCAAAGCATACAAGAAGCGAGACAAGAGCCTATAGAAAATGGTGTAACTTTAGACAAGTTAAGATGGTAAAATACGAGCTGATATTTATGAGTCAAGCTCAAAAAGATGCCAAAAATTTGAGCTCAAGCGGCTTGAAACCAAAAGTTTTGACATTGTTGGAACTTATAGCTACAGACCCACTGCTGTATCCACCACAATATGAATATCTAAAAGGCGACATGAAAGGCTTGATTAGTCGTAGGATAAATAGACAACATAGATTGGTTTATGAGATATTTGAGAAATCTAAAACGATCAAAATATACAGAATGTGGAAACACTACGAATAATACAAAACAAGAGAATCGCTTTTCACAGAAACTTTTACAGGAAACATTTTTTGTGAGCAAAAAAGCGATTCTCTTGTTTTGCCAAGGCAAATCGCCACAGCTAATTTTCACGAAGTGAAAATGTTTCTATAAAAGTGAGACAACCATGAGCCCACGGGGCGAACATTTGTTAGGAATTGGCACAGATTTTACATCTGGGACAAGGAGCACAAATGAGACAACTATGACCAAAAAATAAAGGAACAAAATATGCCAACACAACCAAAACCATATAAAGTAAGATGCGAAAAATGCAACTACAGCACAACAGTGCGACCTAGAAGTGATTGTTTAGATCCAAAAGATTTAACCAAACAGATATGTCCTACTTGCAAGCTAATCATGCCACAAGTGCCTATGAATTTGCTTGATAGGTTCAAACTAACATTTACGAGCTGATACAAAATGCCAGAAAACACGATAGAAGCTGTAAATATAAACCACGATACTATAAGTTCAAAATTTTTGCAGTTGTTGAGTATTTGGCCCCAGACAAGTCAGGGGTTCCGAAAGGACAAAAACTCTATTTTGAACTCCGAACAAGTTTAACTTTATCAAAGATTTGAATAAGTTTAGGATTTAAGATATTATATAAATTTTCTATATCAAAATAGTTTAATTATAATTTTTTGGTATAATAGACACAATAAACAAAAAGGAAAGATATGTTAGAAAAAACATTTTATATGAATACGGTATTTGAGTGGCTTGTAGCCTTTGGAATTTTGGCGCTATTTATAATAGCAGGGAAAATTGTCTTTTGGATTACTACAAATATACTTAAAAAAATGGCAACTAAATCAAAAACAAAGCTCGATGATATCGTCATAGATATAATAGAAGAGCCAATAGTATTTGTGATAATAATATCTGGAATACAAGTGGCATTTTCTACTTTAAACAAAACAGAAGCTATAGGCGCTTTCATAAGTAGCGGTGTGTATATGCTTATCATATTTGGTGTCGCTTGGTTCTTGTCAAGACTTCTTGATGCTATCGTGACAAACTACCTAAAACCTATGGCAGAAAAATCATCTGGCACTTTAGATGACCAGTTGTTGCCTATAGTGCATAAAATTCTCAAAGGTATTATCTGGGTTATAGCAATACTTATGGCTTTGAACAATGCCGGCTACAATATAGGAGCACTTCTCGCTGGTCTTGGTATAGGTGGTTTGGCTTTTGCTATGGCGGCTAAGGATACCATAGCAAACCTGTTTGGCGGATTTACTATACTTATGGATAAACCATTTGTAGTGGGCGATAGAGTAGGCACAAATGGTTTTGATGGAGTTGTAGAGGATATAGGTTTGAGAAGCTCAAAAATCAGAACTTTACAAGGTAGATTGGTGACGATATCAAATGCCGACATATCAAATGGTGCTATAGAAAACATAACAAGCGAACCAAGTAGAAAAATATCTATGAGTTTAGGGCTCACATACGATACAGATGAAAAGAAAATACAAAAAGCTATAGATATACTTGAAAACATAATCAAAAATACAGATGGCGTAGAAGATGAGCCTACAGTATGGTTTGATAGTTTTGGTGATTTTTCTTTGAATATATCTTTCATATATCTTATAAAAAACGGCGAAAATATAAGCAAAATAAAAAATAATATAAATTTGAGTATTTTAAGTCAGTTTAATAAAAATAAAATAGATATGGCTTATCCTACACAGACAGTTTTGATAGACAAGTAAGACAATGAACACAAAGCATACTATTTTAAATGGTGACAGCCGACAGATGCCAGAGATGCAAAATGATTCTGTTGATTTAGTGATAACCTCACCACCATATTGGCAACTCAAAGATTATGGAGTGAATGAACAAATAGGTTTTAATGATAGCTATGAGCAGTATATAAATAATTTAAATTTGGTTTGGCAAGAGTGTTTTAGGGTATTAAAAAATGGCAGTAGGCTTTGTATAAATATTGGCGATCAATTTGCTCGAGCAGTGTATTATGGCAGATACAAAGTTATTCCTATACGAACTGAAATTATTAAATTTTGCGAAGCTATTGGGTTTGATTATATGGGAGCTATTATTTGGCAAAAAAATACTACCTCAAACACCACAGGCGGTGCATCGCTTATGGGTAGCTATCCTTATCCAAAAAATGGTATAATCTCAATAGATTATGAGTTTATTTTAACTTTCAAAAAATTAGGCGACCCAATAAAACCCAACAAAGAAATAAAAGAGTTATCTAAGATGACCAAAGAGGAATGGAAAACATATTTCGCAGGTCACTGGAATTTTGGTGGTGCAAGACAAGACGGACATATCGCTATGTTCCCTGAGGAGTTACCAAAAAGATTGATAAAAATGTTTTCTTTTGTAGGAGATACTGTGCTTGACCCTTTTATGGGCAGTGGCACGACATCACTTGCCGCCAAAAATCAAAATAGAAACTCAATCGGTTATGAAATTAACTACGATTTTTTAAAGATTATCCAGAACAAACTACAAACAAAACAAAAAAGTATATTTGATTTTGAGGTTAAATTTATCAAACAAAAAGATACTAAAATTGACTATAAAAATGAGATAAAAAACTTACCCTATATTTTTAAAGATTTTCATAATTTTGATAAAAAAATTGACCCCAACAAATTAAATTTTGGTTCAAAAATAAGCCAAAGCGACAACGATACTAAAGAGCAATTTTTTTCAGTCAAAGAGATAATCAGCCCTGAAATTTTAAAATTGCACAATAATCTTATGGTTCGATTGATAGGTATAAAAGAGAACAAACAAATAAATGGCAAGGCAGTTGAATTTTTAAAACTCAAAACCAAAAGCCAGAAAATATTTTTGAAATATGACGACATAAAACATGATAAAAATAATAATTTACTGGTTTATATGTATCTGAAAAATAAAACATTTATAAATGCTCATCTCATCAAACAAGGATTAGTAAATATTGATGTTGATAGTAGTTATAAAAATAGAGATAAGTTTATTAAAATAGCGGAGCAATTCAATGACAAATAAAACAATAAAATTTGCCAAAGCATTTGGCAAGAAGGAAAAAGTATTAAATTATACGAGCAGTACATACCAGCTGACAAGACCTAATAAAGTTGACGCTGTTATGGCACTCATTAGAGAGTGTCAACCAAAAACAATAGTTGAATGGGAAGAGTATTATTTTAAAGAAGCATATACAAAAAGAAAAGATAGAGATAAAATTACAAAAGAAACATTAGACGACCTTGGCGAGAGGTTGTATTCAAAAGTTACAGAAGTAGTTATTCCAGAATGGACGGAAGCATTTAAAAACTTAACATTGCAAGACTGTAAAGATTATATTTATGAGGTGACTATCGTTCGCACATATGATGGTTTTTTGTTAGAAAAATCTGTCGTAAATGATGGACTATCAAAAATTTTTACCGACATTAAATTTGAGGAGTCCGACCCTGAATTGGATCATGCAGGTGATATTGATTATTTGGGCTATGTTGGCAAATATGCTTTTGGTATCCAAATAAAACCTATTACCGCTGGGGCAAATTTTGCTAATTATAATATAAGTGACAGAATGAGTGTAAGTTTTGAGGAGTTTAGTGCAACATATAGCGGTAAAGTTTTTGTGGTATTTTCTGCAAGAGAAAACAATACAAAAAACATTGTCAATACAGATGTCATCGAAGATATAAGGCTTGAGATTAAAAGACTAGAAAATTTAAGTCAAAAATGATAACCAAACGATACATAATAACGTTTGAAAAAGTCATTTTGTATATAAGATAGCTTAGTTTTCAATATATCAAAAAACTTTGTGTTTGATTCTGCCGTATAACTATAACTCAAATCATCCATATCTTTGATCATACCAAAGATAATATCGCTACTATCTACATCGTTGAAGTTGTATTTTATACCAGCGAAAATATCATCTTGACCTGTCGTGGTATTTTGCTGTTTTATGTTTGATTTGTAATACTCTACCAAGATAACTATGTCGTTTTTGTTTAAAACTTTAAAAAAAGTTCGTTCATATCCTATACCTGCTTTATAAAAGTTTGTATTTTTTGTGTTTGTATTGATATATTCGAGTTTAAATATATTTGAGCCTACTATTGCTGTGGTGTAGTTGATGTATTGTGTATTGTTGTCATCGTGTTTGGCTATAAAACCAAAATCAACTCCGTTTACTATATCTATAGCGCCAGAGTATTTGAGATATTTTGTGATATTGTCGTCATATTTTGAAGCGATAAACGATATATCAGTGTCATTTTGAAAAAAATACTCAAAAGTTATAGCATCGGTTCCTAATTTTTGGTCTTTGTCAAATCTATCTAAAGTGGTGTTTTTTTGATTGTAGATATCTGCTATGTTATCTATCTCAAGTGCACCCCAATACTTGATATCGCGACCCAGTTTTATCGTGATATTTTCAAACTCCTTTTGTATGTATAGTTCGTTGAATTTTAGATATGACTTATCTTCATATTGTTTGTCATAAAGCCCTATGATATTTGATAGTAGTTTATAATCATCAAGATAAGTTTTTAGCTCAAAATTCATACTAACATATCGTGATATGTTGTCGTCAATCATAGGGTGCTTGTAGTTTATCTTTTCATAGTGAGCTGTGACATCGCCTTTGGTTTGTATATCAAAAGCAAATAAAAACACAGACACAAAACATAAAAAAAGAGTGTGTCTCATAGGCTAACGTTTGAGTTTTCTTTTTGTGAAATCCTTGTCTTGTAGTGCAACTTTTATCTGTCTGTTTGTCCACTTTAGTATGGTTTGTTTTTTGTTTTGGTGGTTTGTCATATGAATTCGTCCCATAAGATAAACACCATCTATCTTTTTCCAATCGGTAAATATAGCAGTTTTTAATAATTCACTTTTTCTATCAAAATATTCAATCTTTTTGACAAGATATGTTGTTTTGTCTATCCATGTGATCTGTTTGGTATAACCGCTATTTTCATCTGTTGGGTATCTTGTGCCTTTGTAGCATTTGACACTATCAAGCACCACATCTTCAAGAGTTTTGTCATAAGTGAACTTTTCCCAAGAGCTATTTGCTGTATCTTCATAAGAAAACTCACTACCCATAAATGAACCAGATTTGTTTGAACTTGCTATTCGTTTGGCTCTTTTGAGTGCTGGTAGATATAACCATTGGTCGTCATCGCTATCGATATGTTCGTGTGTTAGCATTTTGGTGCCCTTGACATCTGCTGGAGTTAAAAACTCCATAAGTGATTTGTCACCGTTTTTGCCTTCGAGTACAACACTTTTCATCTTTCGCACTGTTTTTTGATTGTTGGCGTTTATCAGTATCATGGTCATATCTGATTTGCTACTTATAAAGCCATCGGTTGTGGCATCGCTTTTTTTTGATAACTCTTTGTTTGTGATAGCCACCAACAACGAAAATGACAAAATCATTATCATCAAACTTTTCATATATTCTCCTTTTTGTTATTCTATCATAAATTTGCTTATAGTTTTATGTTTTTTATGTATAATGATAAGAAAATAGAATATATAGATATTGTAGGAAATAACAATCAAAAACAAGCCAAAATTTAAATATAAAGATAATATGAAAAAAGCAGTTGTTTTGCCTTTCGTGCTTATGTTTATATTATCCTTTTCTATTTTAGTGGTGAATTTTGTCGAAAGGACAAGCCATATCATAAAACAAAATCCATATCAAGATATCATCATATCAAATACAGCCATAAACTCAATAAAAGCAACTATCAAACAGGCTTTGGCTCCTTACAATGAGGTTCCAGACAAAGAGTTGCTCGATGTTTTGGGCAGCATAACAACAACAGACAAAAAAAATATAATATCCATGAGTGTCAAAGTCAAAGAAGTGCCTACATTGGTAAATATAAATAGAATGTTTAAATACAATCAGCAGTTTAAGCAGTGGAAACTCAAAGACGATATAAGAATCTGGCTTGTAGATACTTTGAGTTTGAAATATGAGTTAAGCGAACCATACTATTTGATACTTTTACTTGAAAATACACTAAATCACAATAGCGAGATAGTTTCAGGAAACTTTAGATATAATGAAGGAAAAATATATAGTTTAAAACATTTTTATGAAATGGTTGATTATTATAAATACTTCACAAGTGATGAGATGATAGATAAAATAAAATTTGAAAAAATATTTAGTTTTGATGATGATAATTCTACAATGTATTGTGAAGATATCACAGAGCCTATCAAAAAACTAATATCTGATGATTATGATGTAGACAGCAAAGATATCGATTGTCTTGATCCAACTTCTACAGTCAAAACAAAATTAAATAGTCTTGGTATCAAGCATAGCACAGAATATAAATCGCAAAGGCTTGCTGGTGAGATTATGTTTGAATCAAACAACCGAAAAAAGATAGCTAACTTCGTATACGATTTCAAAAAAAAGGAGATAACAAATTTTGACATTCGGTTTTAGTTCAAGCAGTGGCGATAACTTTTTTTTGGATAAAAAAACACAGGAGTTCCCAACCCATAGCGTAAATTTGATATTGTCTCCTAGCTTTTATTGGACAAGACTTCAAGAATTACCGGTGCATACTGTATATGGAGCGAGAGAGTATTCTGCATCTATATTTGAAGGTTTGTTGCCTCAAGGCAAATGGACATATTTTGTGCAAAAAGAACAAAGTGGTTTGTATAGATTTTTTGCATTTTGTCAAGATGATATTTTAAATTTTGTTGAAACTATAGGTGGCGACAAAGAAAATATCAAGTCTTTGTATTTTGCACAAAATGAATTTGGCGATGTATTAGAGGATGATGAAAGTAGATTTATATCTATAAATTCTCAAAACTGTATCACAAAAGCAAACAACACGGTTGTGTTGGTTCCACAAAATATGATATCAAATAGTGTGGATATAAAAGATATTTTAGATAATATAAAACTCTCCAACAACGATATAAAAATAGACACACAAATAAGCATAAACACAGATATATTTATGGTATTGGTCGCTATTGGTTTCATATTTTCTCTTGGATTTATCGTCAATATAATTGATCACAACATAAAAATATCAAATTTGGAAAATAAAACAAAACAAAGAATCAAAACTTTAGAACTTCCTGAAACATCGTTTGAACTTGAAGCTTTGGAAAAGCAAAGCTACGCCGATACACAAAATCAAATCAATATAAGAAAAAATATCAAACAAATAAGCTCTATAAAAGTCGCACAATATGGCAAAATCAAAAAAATAGTCATAACAAAAGAAAAGTTGTCTATATATGACTAATACAATCAAAAACTACATAATGTTGTTGTTTTTATTTGGTTTTATACTTCTTTTTGTTCTGGCAAATCTATATGAAACAAAAAGAAGTGAAGCAGTTTCAAAGTATAAAAATATTGACAAGTTGCTATCAAGTATAGAAAATAATAAAGACAAGTTTACATTTGAAACAACAAAAACTATATTAAACTCACCTGCATTTAAACAATACATACAAACAGACAAAAAAGGCAGAAAAACAACTATTGTGTTTGAGGCACCTTTAAATGTGGCAAATGCATTTATAAGAAAACTTGCTAATTCTGATTCGCTTATAGGCGAAATAGAGATACAAAAACTAAAAACTAAAATCAAGCTAACAATCAGGATAAACGATGTTTAAGCTAAAAGATATTTTAATGCTGCTTTTAAATAGATTTAAAGAGTTAGGCGACATACAAGCAAATAAAGCAGTGAGGTTCTTTTTGTATACTATTTTGATTTTATTTTTTTTGATTTTCTTTGCACCAAAAGAGCAACTTTATTTTTATTTAGAACAGAAGCTTCAAGATAATAAAATCGTGATATATCAAGAAAAAGTCCAGCCAACTAACATTGGCATAGTGCTGAAAGATGGTTTGATTAGTTACAATAAAATTTTCATAGGACTTTTTAGTGATTTATCCATAGGCTCATACTGGTTTAAGACAAACATAACAATAAATAATTTTTTCATAGACAAGGATTATAAATTTTTTATGCCATCAAAAATAGACAAAATAGACATATCTCATAGTCTTTTAAATCCATTGAATGTGATAATAGTAGCTTCAGGCGAGTTTGGTAAACTAAATGGTTCATATGATTTAATCAGCAATAAGCTTAAACTAAACCTAACCCCAAGTGAAACGATGAAAACAAAAAAAGAGTTGTTGAAATTTATGCTCAAAACAAAAGACGGATACAAATATGAGAAATAGGGGTTTGTTTGCAAATATGCTATTTGTTGTAGCTTTTATATATTTGTTTATGGCGATAATTAAGATATTTTTGCCGATAACTTCTGTGGAAATACAAAAAGATATCAATTATAATTTTGCTTTTAATTATTCACTGCAAAATATTTATAATGACGATACAAATAAAACCAAACAACCGGTCAAAAAAAGTATAAATTTTGAGCTAATAGGCATATATAGTGATGGCAAAAAAAGTGTAGTAATCATAAGCAAAAATAAACAAACAAGCATTCTATCTATAGGAGAAGAGTATGATGGATTTGAACTAATAAAAACAACAAATATATTAGCAATATTTACAAACAACAACAACGAATATGAACTTTCTATAGAAGATACAAAAGACAAAAAAATAAATAGCTCATTTAAGATAGAAAAAATTGACCCATTGTCTACCTATGATGTAGAGTATAGCGATATACAACAATACAAAAATAACCCAAAAAAATTGTGGAGCGAGATAACAATAAACAAAAAACAAGTAGGCTATATGGTCGATAAAATCAAGAAAGATTCAAAGATAGCATCTTTAGGTTTAAAAAAAGGTGATATAATCAAAATGGTAAACGGCCAAGATATTCAAAGTGATGGCGATGCTGTGAAACTTTATAAAAGTATAAATGAACTTGAGTTTATGACTATAACTGTTTTGAGAGATGGTGAGTATGTTGATTTGGAGTTTAATATAATAGGACAAAAAGATGAAACCATAAATACAACAACAGAAGAAGAACAATCAAACAATACAAAAGAACAGACAAACCAAACCAATAAAACAAACAAACCAATAAAACAAAAAAAAGAACAAGCAGAACAAAACCAATTAGAAGAACAAACAGCAGAACAAAACCAAACAAAACTGAAAAAAACAGAACAGAACCAAACAGACAAGGATAGCAAATGAGTAAAATATTTAAAATTTTGATGATTGTAGCACTTTTTAGTGTATCTTTATCAAGCAGAGATACTGTTGATATAAATTTTAAAGGTCTAAGCATAAAAGATTTCGTGAAAATGGTAGCAAAAATACGCAATGAAAATATATTGATAGATAGTAAATTAAGCGGAAATATAAACTTCATATCGGTCAAACCAATACCAAAGAAATCTCTTATGACACTACTTAATCATGTATTAGAAACAAAAGGATACACACTTGTAAGAACAGGACACAAGTATCTAAAAATAGTTAAAATAATAGACGCAGGAAGATCAGGACTACCAGTAAATACAACGAGAGATACTTTTCAAATAGTTACAGAGATAATAGAAGTAGATGGCATGAATGTTGATTTGCTTGTGACAAAGCTAAGACACTTGGTTACTAAAAATTCAAAAATAACCACCTCAAAAGAAACAAATGCGTTGATAGTTACTGATTACCCTGACAAAATTAAAAGTATCAAAAAGATTATAAATCTTCTATCAAGTAAAAGTCAATTGAAAACAAAGGTGATAAAACTTGATTATATAAAAGCTGATGTTATAGGGCCAGATATCAAAAAAATTACGAAAAACCTATTTGATCCTAAAATAGCTAAAAACAATCTTGATATCATAATAAACAACAAAACAAACTCTATAACACTTGTAGGGCGCCAATCTCAAATAGACAAGGTAGCAGAGCTTATATATGCAGCAGACAATCAAGATGATAAATCATCTATAGTGATGGAAGTCATACCCATAAACAATAGTAGTGCAGAAGAGATGATAAAAATATTGGAGAAATTCTATGCTAAAAAGGGCAAAAATATCTTATATCAACCAAGCTTTATGAATGACAAAGAGCTTAACTCTGTGATAGTTCGTGCAAGGAAAAGAGACATAGATGACATATACGATGTTATCAGAAAATTAGATATACCAAAACCACAAGTATTTGTCAAAGCAAAAATAGTAGAAATATCAAATGAATTAGCAAGCGATATCGGGTTGAAGTATGGATTGGCAGGCGGGCAAGTTACTAGCAATGCTCTGGTTACAATGAGTGCAAATATGGGCGGCCAAGCGATAGCAGTGGACAATAATCTTATGAGTTATATTGATACACCAACTAATATCAAGGATTTTTTAGCATTGGGCGCTACGTTGTCGCTGCTTGAGAGAGATGGAGCGGCTGAAGTTTTAAGTGAGCCATCGTTGTTGTGTCTAAATAATAAAGAATCAGAAATATATGTAGGCAACACGCAATCAGTAGTCACCTCTACAGCTAAAGAGGCTTCAAGCACAGCAAGCACAACAAATAGCTACAAAAGAGAAGAGATAGGTTTGACACTTAAGATAAAACCAAGGTTGTCAAGTGATAACAAAGTAACACTTGAAGTAGAGACAGTGATAGAGGAT
>QMKX01000014.1 GCA_003643835.1 Campylobacterota bacterium | reverse complement strand
TTGCTTTGAAATCAGCGGTATATGTCCTTCTTTTTCTACTCATATTTTATCCTTTTTTATATTGTATCGTTTAGGAATAAAAATGAGCTGTAAATCGGTTCTATTTTGTGGAGACATTATAATAATAAAATGCTCCAAAAAAGAAGCCCATCCAGCTCCAACCTTTTTTCTCTATGTTTTGATTTTCTTCCATGAAAATTTTCCTTTCTATCGCACTTTGTCGTGCTTTCTCTTTCCCTTTGCCTTGCTTCAGGCACTCTTGACCTATGATAGTCTCCGCTTTTGCTTTGCTTGCTCGTATAGATACCAGCACGATAAGTGTAGTTTTTGTCTTAAACTATACAAATATGGCAGATACTTATACAAAAAGTATTGTATCTTATCTAAAGAAACTTAATCCGGCTATTTGGCTACACTATGTATCAAAAATATCTATATAATGTGAAAAACACAGGACAACACTCATGGAAGTATACGAACATATCAATCACTACATAAGAGAGACAAAGATAAGCAAAATCGAGTTTTATAGACGACTTGTAGCACTTGAACCAAAGATGACAAACACTGGCGAAGTGCCTACGACCAATGCTGTATATGCTTATCTCATCGGTAGAATCGGTATGCGAGTAGAGTTGCTACCATATGTCGCACGAGTGTTTAACATACCAGTAGGACTGCTGTTTGGCGATACTGCTTATGATAGGCGACTATATATCAAGCATATCAAAAGCACTCTGACACAAGAGGAGCGAGAGCTGTTTGATAGCTCTACGGCGACACAGGCAGACTTGCCAACAAAACCCAACTACAAGATAGAGTATATCAAAGATATGCTCAAGTTCGCTCCCGATATGTTTTTAGGAGAGTTGGCTGACACTCTCAAGGACTACAAGGAGCTCACACTCAAGTTTCGGCGAACAAAAGCATAAAAGCCCATATGTTTGGCTATTTTGCTTTGATATATAAGTTTTTGCCTGTGCCACTGGGTGATAGTATCACTTGTGTTTGAAATATCTTCTTTTTTGATTTGATCAGGTCAGATAACTTTTTAAATCCATATAACCTTGGGTCAAAGTCTGGCTGAAGTTTAGTGAGGTAGCTTCCTACCGTGCCCAATTGTGCCCAGCCAGTGTCATCGCTTGATTCTTCGATAGCAAGTAAAATAAATTTATCTAAGACTTTATCTTTTTCTATAGTTGCTATGAGAGCTTCTTTTGTTTCTTTTGGTTTAGGTTCATTTTGATTGTCATTGGTTGTTTTAGTTTTGCTATTGTTTGGTTTGCTTGGTTCTTTTTGGTTTGTGTTGTTGTCTTGTCGCAAGAGTTCGGTCAATATAAATTTATGGCAAGCATTGCGAAATGCTTTTGGAGTTTTTTGCTCACCAAAGCCAAATACTTTAAGTCCTGCTTCTTTGAGTCTCATGGCAAGCCCAGTAAAATCGCTATCGCTGGTGACGAGACAAAAGCCATCGAACCTACGAGTGTATAACAGATCCATAGCATCTATGATCATAGAGCTATCTGTGGCATTTTTGCCAGTAGTATAAGCAAACTGTTGCATAGGTTTTATAGCATGTTCTTGAAGCACTTTTTTCCACGATGAGCTATGAGGAGAGGTGAAGTCTCCGTATATTCGTTTGACCGAGACATCGCCAAATTTTGCTATCTCTGCAAATAGTCCATTTGTCACTGATGCTTGTGCGTTGTCGGCATCTATAAGCACTGCCAATTTTTGTAGGGACTCTTGTGTATTTATATCGTTCATATTGTATCTTTCAAAATTTGTGTGCCTATGCCGTCACTGGTGAAAAGTTCAAGCAAAATACTATGCTCAACTGCTCCATCTATTATGTGAGCTTTATCAACTCCGCCGTATATAGCCTCTATACAGCTATCAACCTTGGGTATCATACCGCCTACTATGGTGCCATCTTTTTTGTATTTTTCTATCTTTTGTCTATCCATAGAGCTTAAAAGTTTGCCATCTTTGTCTAACACACCTTTGGTATCGGTCAAAAACAGAACTTTGTCGGCTTTTATCGCTGTGGCGATTTTTGAAGCAGCCATATCGGCATTGATATTAAATCCAGGGTGAGACAACTCGCCACTATACCCTATAGGTGCTATCACTGGCACCAAAGAGTTTGAGAGTAGGTTGTTTATAACTTGTCCGTCTACATTTACAATATCACCAGTGAAACCATAAACACTGCTGTCTTTTGTTTTTGCTTTGATAAGGTTGCTGTCTTTGCCACTTATGCCTATAGATTTGACACCATAAAAATTCAAAAGCGATGTTATCTCTTTGTTTACAGAGCCGCTAAGCACCATCTCTACTATATTCATACTTTGAGCACAAGTAACTCTGTGGCCATCTATAAAACTTGATTTGATATCAAGGGCATCGAGCATTTGCGATATTTTCTCTCCACCTCCGTGAACTATAACTGGTTTGATACCTACAAGCACCAACAAAGATATATCCAAAGCAAATTTTTGTTTAAGTTCATCGTTTGTTTGTGCTGAGCCACCATACTTTATGACTATAGTTTTGCCGTAAAATTTCTTGATATATGGCAAGGCATCAAGAAGCGTGCTGATTTTCTTTTGTTTTATTTTCATACGATATAATAGCGAAAAATTATAAAGGATAGACAGATGTTAAAAGATGGACATGGTAGAGTTGTTGATTATCTTCGTATATCAGTGACCCAACGATGCAATTTTAGATGTTTGTATTGTATGCCAGAAAAGCCATTTTCGTGGGTGCCAAGAGAAAATTTATTGAGTTATGAAGATATGTTCAAGTTTGTAAAAGTAGCTATAGACAAAGGAGTAACCAAGATACGAATCACAGGTGGCGAACCACTTTTGCGAGAAAGGTTGCATATATTTATCAAGATGATTAGCGATTATAAACCAGATATTGATTTGTGTCTTACAACAAATGGTTTTTTGCTTAAACAAACAGCAAAGCTTCTCAAAGATGCAGGACTTCGTAGGATCAATGTATCACTTGATTCACTTGACAAACAAACAACTATAAAAATATCACAAAAAGATGTTTATGACGATGTCATAGCAGGCATAGAAAAAGCCAGAGATGTAGGACTTGGTGTCAAGATAAATTGCGTGCCACTTGAAGGTATAAACGACCACGAGATATTGGATATATTGCAGTATTGTCAAGAGTTAAAATTTCCTGTAAGATTCATAGAGTATATGGAAAACTCATTGGCATCTGCTGATATCGTAGGTTTAAAAGCAAAAGATATATTAAATACCATATCGTCAAAATATAGTTTTAAAAAATTGCCAAGACAAAATACAAGCGTGGCAGCATATTATGAGCTGGAAAATGGATACCAGTTTGGTATAATAGAGCCATATGAAGATGATTTTTGCGAAAGTTGCAACCGTATTAGACTCACAGCAGAGGGATTTTTGATACCTTGTTTGTATTTTGAAGATGCCCTAAGTATCAAAGAAGCAGTGCAAAACGATGACATAGATGGGGCATGTGCGATGCTTGAAAAGGTGCTGTTAAACAAACCAGAGAAAAACAAATGGTCAAAAAATACAAACGAAAACGAGATATCATCGAGAGCATTTTATGAGACAGGTGGCTGATATATGTTTACAGGTTTGGTATCAAATATAGGCGAAGTTGCATCATTTGATGGCGACAAACTAACAATAAAAGCAAAAATAGATTGCAAAATAGGTGATAGTATCGCTATAAATGGAGTATGCTTGACGGTTGTAGTTGTATCAAATAATGGATTTGTGGTAGATGTATCAAATGAA
Organism: Campylobacterota bacterium; assembly: GCA_003643835.1. Taxonomy (GTDB): domain Bacteria; phylum Campylobacterota; class Campylobacteria; order Campylobacterales; family Arcobacteraceae; genus B24-G6. The sequence goes on along the minus strand of QMKX01000014.1, from coordinate 33,981 downwards.
ACTAAAAAAACAATAGCAAAAAATAGTTTCAAAGGAGAGGTTCATATAGAGCAAGCTATGAAACTAAATGATAGATTAGATGGCCATATAGTTCAAGGACATATAGATTGTGTTGGTATTGTCAAGCATATCATCAAGCAACCAAAACAAACAAGATTGAAAATAGCTTTAGACAAAGAGTTTTTAAAATTTGTCATAAACAAAGGCTCTATAGCAATTGATGGCATAAGTTTAACTATAAGTTATATAGATGAAAATAGTAGCTCATTTGAGTTAGTAATAGTGCCGCATACTTGGGCTAATACTATATTTTCTACATATAAAATAGGCGATGAGGTAAACATAGAGACAGATATGTTCGCAAGATATATTTACAATCTTTTTAAGAAAACAGATAAGAATGCTTTAAATTGGGACAAAGTAGATAAAATAATGGCTACATATTGATAAAATAATAAAAAATAATATGTTTTTGAGTTAGTTTAATTTTTTTATGATATAATACTCATTCAATTTGTGTTTTGGCCCGATAGCTCAGTCGGTAGAGCAAAGGACTGAAAATCCTTGTGTCGGCAGTTCGATTCTGCCTCGCGCCACCATAATTGAGTTTTGGATGCTGGTGTAGCTCAGTTGGTAGAGCATCTCACTTGTAATGAGGCGGTCGGTGGTTCGAGTCCTCTCACCAGCTCCATATATAACATTGCGTTAGACCATATTATATTGTTTTGGTGGGGTTGGAGAGTGGTCAAATCCAACGGATTGTAAATCCGTCGCCTACGGCTTCGAAGGTTCAAGTCCTTCTCCCACCACCATTTGTTGATGTTTGTTTGATATTATTAATCTCAAGCTAAACATTCTGTATGCGGGTGTAGCTCAGTTGGCTAGAGCTTCTGCCTTCCAAGCAGACTGTCGCGCGTTCGAGTCGCGTCACCCGCTCCAGCGTTTCAACTACGATGAGATATGATGATTTGGGAGCAGTTGAGGTAATTTTTGTGTTTATGTGATACAAATAAATTTGTACATCTACTACAAATCAAACTGCAACAAAATATAGCTTTAAGATAGTTAGAACTATTTTATAGGTGTATTTGCCCATATAGCTCAGGGGTAGAGCACTTGCTTGGTAAGTAAGAGGTCGGAAGTTCAACTCTTCTTATGGGCTCCACGATAAAAAACTTAAGATAGTATTGGCTAGTTTAGGTTTATTATCTGTTGCTCTTTGAATGGATATACTACAATATCTATTCAAGGGGCAACCTGATTTCAAAAAAATGAAGTGGCATATTTTGTGTCAAATCAAAAGAAAAGGAAAAAAATGGCAAAAGAAAAATTTGAGCGGAATAAACCGCATGTAAATATAGGAACGATAGGGCATGTTGATCATGGCAAGACAACTTTGACGGCAGCTATTACTGCTGTATTAGCAGTAAAAGGCAATACAAAATTGATGGATTATGATGCTATTGATAACGCACCAGAAGAGAGAGAAAGAGGTATAACTATAGCTACTAGTCATGTTGAATACGAGACAGATGCTAGACACTATGCACATGTGGATTGTCCTGGGCATGCTGACTATATCAAGAATATGGTCACAGGTGCAGCACAAATGGACGGAGCTATACTAGTAATAGCTGCAACAGATGGACCAATGGCACAAACAAGAGAACACATACTTCTGTCAAAACAAGTAGGTGTGCCATACATAGTGGTATTCTTGAACAAAGAAGATCAGCTTGACGATGATGACAAAGATGAGATGCTTGAGCTTGTAGAGATGGAGGTTCGAGAACTTCTAACTGAATACGAATTCCCAGGAGACGATACTCCTATCATAGCTGGTTCGGCATTTAATGCTCTTGAAGAAGCAAAAACTGGCACACTAGGTGAGTGGTCTGAGAAAATCACAAAACTTATGGATGAAGTAGATAAGTATATACCAACTCCAAAAAGAGAAACAGAAAAACCATTTTTGATGCCTGTTGAAGATGTATTTTCAATATCAGGTCGTGGAACAGTGGTAACTGGTGCTATATCTCAAGGGACTATCAAGCTAAGCGAAAAGATAGAAATAGTAGGAATAAAAGATACTCAAGAGACTACAGTCACTGGTATAGAGATGTTTAGAAAAGAGATGGAGTTTGCTCAAGCAGGCGACAATGCTGGAATACTTTTAAGAGGTATAGAAAAAGATGCAGTGCAAAGAGGTCAAGTGCTGACAGCTCCTGGTTCTATCACACCGCATACACAATTTAAGTGTGAAGTGTATATACTCTCAAAAGAGGAAGGTGGTCGCCATACGCCATTTTTCAATAACTATAGACCACAATTTTATGTGCGAACTACAGATGTAACAGGTGCTATTAGTTTGAAAGAGGGCATAGAGATGGTAATGCCCGGAGACAATGTAGAGTTGACAGTAGAGCTCGTAGCTCCTGTAGCCCTCGAAAAAGGAACAAAGTTTGCTATAAGAGAAGGTGGTAGAACAGTTGGTGCTGGTGTAGTATCTGAAATCATCAAGTAGAAAAATATGGCAGATAGAATCAAAATAGGTTTAAAGTGTGAGGAGTGTGGCGATATTAACTACACTACATGGAAAAATCCAAAAACTCACACCGATAAATTTTCTACGAAAAAGTATTCGCCACGGTTGAAGAAGCACACAACTCACAAAGAGATTAAGCTCAAATCATAGTTTTTGCAGGCACTTTGCTATAGGTGCTTGCAAATAGTAGCGATATAGCAATACAAGATGCGGTTTTGGTATCGGTTATTTGCTATCTGTTATCTGAATACAGACCAATAGCTCCAATGGTAGAGCACTGGATTCCAAATCCAGGTGTTGGGGGTTCGAGTCCCTCTTGGTCTGCCATTTATAATGTATGCCAAATCATAAATACTACTAAAATATGTAGTATTTATGATTTGGCAACATAGTTGTAGTTTTTATATACGATGTTTATAAAAACTAAATTAGCTAAGTATATTTTAGTGTATGGTTAGACACTTGAAGCAAAGCAACTACAAAATAAAAAAAGGGAAAATATGGGAAAATATGGTTTATATTATAGACAAGCGAAAGATGAACTTCATAAGGTCATATTTCCAATCAAAGAACAAATAAAAAGCGCTTATATATCTGTCATAGTAGTAGTGACAATCATATCGCTATTTTTAGCACTTGTAGATGTGGTTATGTCGTATAGCTTATCTGCTATAATATAGGATAAAAAATGAACGATAACTTAGGTCAAAGATGGTATGCGATTTTGACACACTCAGGCAGTGAGATATCTGTCAAAAATGCTTTGATTAGACTAAAGCAGAGAGTTTTAGATGACAAAATCGGTGAAATTTTAGTGCCAACAGAAGATATAATAGAGATAAAAAACAATAAAAAACGAGTTGTAGAAAAACCACTTTATTCTGCTTATGTATTTGCAAAGTTAGATTTGGATACAGCTTTGTGGCATACTATCCAGTCTATGCCAAAGGTTGGTAGATTTATAGGTGGCGCTAAACAGCCTACACCACTAAGCGACAAGGATATCAAATCAATTTTAGACAAAATTGAAAATAGATCAGCTCCAAGACCAAAAGTAGCATTTGTCAAAGGAGAAACCGTGCGTATAAAAGAGGGCTCATTTGCAAACTTCAATGGTGTAGTTGAAAGTTTTGAGATGGCATCTGGTATGCTTACATTAAATGTATCGATATTTGGAAGAAACACACCCGTTGTGATATCGTATATGCATGTGGAGCTTATGGCATAAACTAAAACACAAAACTAAAATCATAGTATGATTTTAGTTTTGTGTTTATAAAAATAAAAAGGAGAAAAGATGGCAAAAAAGAAAGTAACAGGTATATTGAAGCTTCAAATACCAGCAGGACAAGCGAACCCTTCACCACCAGTAGGGCCGGCACTTGGTCAGCGAGGCATAAATATCATGGAGTTTTGCAAAGCATTTAATGATAAAACAAAAGAGAAATCTGGCTTCAAAATACCTGTGGAGATTACTGTATATCAAGATAAAAGTTTCACATTTGTAACCAAGCAGCCGCCTATGTCTGATTTGATAAAAAAGGTAGCAAATATAAAAAAAGGATCAGACAATCCACTCACTACAAAAGTAGCTACACTCACGATTGATCAAATCGATGAGATAGTTGATATGAAGATAGAGGATTTAAATACAAAAGATAAAGAAGAAGCGAGAAAGATAGTAAAAGGCTCTTGTCAGAGCATGGGAATATCAGTATAAAAAATAACACCACAAGTGTGGTAGCAAAAAAATTGCGAGGAAAATATGAATAAAAGATACAAAGCATTGTTGGAAAAAATAGAGATTGAAAAAAGATATGGTATTTTAGAAGCTATAAAAAAAATCAAAGAGTTAAAATCTGCAAAATTTGATGAGACTGTTGAGCTGTCTTTAAATTTAAATGTAGATCCAAGGCACTCAGATCAGATGATAAGAGGGTCAGTTGTTTTGCCAGCCGGCACCGGCAAGACAGTCACAGTAGCAGTCATGGCAAAAGGTGTCAAAGAAGATGAAGCAAAAAAAGCAGGCGCTGATATAGTCGGCAACGATGACTTGGTTGAGTCTATAAAAGCAGGAAATATAAACTTTGATGTGCTTATAGCTACACCAGATACTATGGCATTGGTAGGAAAAATAGGCAGAATACTTGGGCCAAAAGGTCTCATGCCAAATCCAAAAGTAGGAACTGTGACTATGGATGTAACAAAAGCAGTCAGTGATGCCAAAGGTGGTCAAGTGGCATTTAAAGTAGATAAAAAAGGCAACCTTCAAGTAGGTATAGGAAAAGTATCTTTTGATGAAAATTCACTTTTGGAAAACTTAAATACATTTTTGTCTACAATCAACAAGCTAAAACCATCAACAGCAAAAGGTAGATATATAACAACAGCGACAATATCTTTGACTATGAGTCCACCAGTGAAGTTGGACACAACACAAGCTATGGATATAAAATAGCAAAAAAGATTTAATCTTAAAACTGATGACAGTAGGTGAAAATAAGTTTTCGTAAATTCCTACCGAAGTTTCGTTTTGAAAGGAGGATGATATGACAAGAGAAGAAAAAAATGAAATTGTAGCACAGCTTTCAAAAGAGTTTGAAAATTCAAATGCCATAGTTGTAGCAGACTATAAAGGCACTACACACAAACAACTCGAAGAGTTGAGAGATATGGCAAAACAAGATGAAGTGATTGTAAGAGTAGTAAAAAATAGTTTAGTAAACTTAAGTTTAGAAAAAGCAAAGCTTGAAAAACTTGAACTAACACAGACGAATATATTTTTGTGGAGTGAAAATCAAATATCTGCTTGTAAAGTAGCTGATAAATTTGCACAGATTTATAAAGATAGCTTCAAGATAAAATCAGGAGTAATTGAAAAAAAGACAGCAACTTTGCAGACTATTATTGAGTTTGCGAAATTGCCAAGTCACGATGAGTTGCTTGGTATGTTGGCAGCAACTTGGATGGCACCGTTAACAAACTGGACAATCGGTTTAGAAGCTTTGAGAAAAAGCAAAGATAAATCAGCATAAAAATTAAATTTAAAAAAGGATAAAAAATGGCAGTATCAAAAGAAGATGTATTAGAGTATATTTCAAACATAAGTGTATTGGAGTTGTCGCAACTTGTAAAAGAGTTTGAAGAGAAATTTGGCGTATCGGCTCAACCAGTAGCAGTAGCAGGAGCAGTAGCAAGCGCAGGTGAGGCAGAAGAGGAAAAAACAGAGTTTGATGTTATATTAAAAGACCCAGGAGCAAAAAAGATAAATGTGATAAAAGCAGTTCGGGCTTTAACAGGACTTGGATTGAAAGAGGCAAAAGCTATGGCAGAAGAAGCAGGTGCGAAAGTGAAAGAAGCAGCAAGCAAAGAAGATGCCGAAGCAGCAAAAAAACTACTCGAAGACGCAGGAGCAACAGTAGAGCTGGTATAACCAAAAATCAGTATGGGCATCTCTATCAAATAGATGTGTCCATAATTGGCTCAAACATTAGTATCGATATTTACAATATTGATTTGTGTTTGATTTTCAAAACAAAACAAAACTATAAATATGTGTTATTTATAGTTTTGTTTTGTAAAACATTGAGCTTAAGGGCACTAAAAATTCGACAACCAAAGGGATACAATGCCAAATATATTAAAATCAGGAAATAGAATAAGAGTTGACTTTTCAACTTCACAATCAACAATACAAATACCACATCTTTTGGAGTTGCAAAAAAGCAGCTATGAAAAATTTTTATTGTATAACGCAGATGACAAAACATACTCTGGATTAAATAAAATATTTAAATCTATTTTTCCTATAGAAGATAATCAACACAGAGTTAAGTTGGAGTTTTTAAAAAGCGAACTATTAGACGGCAAATATAGCCCAGATGATGCTATAATTAGAGGTGGAACTTATGGTTTGACACTTAAAGTAGATATAAAATTAACTTTATTTGATGTAGATAATAATACAGGTGATGTATTGGGGGTAAAAAATTCGAAAATTCAAACTTTGACTATAAAAGATATTCCGATGATAACTGACAAGGCTTCATTTGTAGTAAATGGAGTAGAGCGAGTAGTTGTAAGCCAATTGCATGGTTCTCCTGGAGTTATATTTAAAGAAGAAGAGTCTCCCACTATATCAAACAAGCTTCTATATAGCGCTAAGTTAATACCATCAAGAGGTAATTGGTTGTATTTTGAATATGATTCAAAAGATGTTTTAAATGTGCGAATAAACAAAAGAAGAAAGGCACCAGCGACTATACTACTTCGTGCTCTTGGATATTCAAAAGAGGATATACTTAAGATGTTTTATCCTATACAGACTATAAAATTTCAAAACAATAAGTTTTTGACAAAATTTGTCAAAGAAGAGTTCGCAGAGAGATTAAATTTTGATCTGATAGATGAAAGTGGCAAAACTATTTTAACGGCTGGCAAAAGATTAACAAAAAGAAAATTAAATGCTTTGATTGATAGTGGATTGGAGATGATAGAGTATCCTGTAGAGTCGTTGCTTGAGAGATATACAGCAAACGCAATATACAACAAAAAAACGGGTGAATTGCTGTATGATACCCTAACACCTTTAGATGATTTGAAGCTTAAGGATATTTTAGACCACAACATAAAAGAGTTGCAAATAGTAAACGACCTATCAACACAAAGTGATATATCAATAATAAACGCATTTATGGCTGATGAAGAAGCATTAAAATTACTTAAACAAACACAAGAAACAGATGATGAAAATGAGCTTTGTGCTATAAGAATATATAAGATTATGAAATCTGGTGAACCAGTGGTTCCAGCAGCGGCATTGGAGTTTGTAAAAAATCTATTTTTCAATCCTGATAGATACGATCTAAGTAGTGTTGGACGAATGAAAATGAATCATAAATTGGGGCTTGATGTCCCAGAGTATGTGAATACTTTAACACTTCAAGATATTGTAGCTACAATAAAATATCTTATCAAAGTAAAAGCAGGTTATGGACATATAGACGATAGAGATCACTTGGGAAATAGACGAGTGAGAGCTGTGGGAGAATTGTTGGGAGATAAGCTGTACATAGGTCTTACAAATATGCAAAAGATTATCAAAGATAGGATGACAACATTGACAGGTTCGTTAGATGATATTATGCCACAAGAGCTGATAAACACAAAAATGATTACGACCATAATAACAGAATTTTTCACTACAGGTCAATTGTCGCAATTTATGGACCAAACAAATCCATTGTCAGAGATAATACACAAAAGAAGATTGTCGGCACTGGGAGAGGGTGGTCTGGTTAAAGAGAGAGCAGGTTTTGAAGTTCGCGATGTTCATCCTACTCATTATGGGCGAATATGCCCTGTAGAAACTCCTGAGGGACAAAATATTGGACTAATCAACACGCTATCTACATACTCAAAAGTCAATGAATTGGGTTTTTTGCAAGCTCCATACAAGACAGTTAAAAACGGTGTAGTAACAGATGAGATAAACTATTATACAGCTTCACAAGAGCAAGATAAAATAATAGCACCAAGTTCTATGACAATTGACGATAAAGGAAAAGTATGCAATAAAATGGTTGATTGTAGGCAAAATGCTGAGATTATACTTACAAGCAAAGACACGATAGAACTTGTAGATGCAAACAAACAGATGGTCATGGGTATAGGAGCTTCGTTGATACCATTTTTAGAGCACGACGATGCAAACAGAGCTTTGATGGGTTCAAATATGCAACGACAAGCAGTGCCATTGTTAAATCCAGATGCTCCAATAGTTGGCACAGGTTTAGAAAAAATTATAGCAAGAGATTCGTCTGTTGCTATAAAAGCTTCAAGAGATGGCGAAGTCATAAAAGTAGATGCAAAAAGTGTTTATGTCAAAGCTATTGAAAATAAAAAATATTTTATAGATTATTATGAAATAAACGAGAATGTTAGAACAAACAATAACACAGTTTTTGCACAAAAAGTTGCAGTAAATGTAGGTCAAAAAATCCAAAAAGATCAGATAATCATAGATGGACCAGCTATGGATAAAGGTGAGTTAGCCATAGGAATAAACGCAAACATAGCTTTTATGCCTTGGAATGGTTATAACTACGAAGATGCTATTGTTTTGAGTGAAGATCTCATAAAAAAAGATGCCTTGACATCAGTTCATATGAGCATACATGAGTGTGTAGCCCAAGAATTAAAACATGGAAATGAAGAGATAACCAAAGATATACCCGGAGTAAATCATGAAAAAATTAGTCATCTTGACATTGATGGTATAGTAAAAATTGGCACATATGTCAAACCGGGCATGATACTTGTAGGAAAAGTGACACCAAAAGGAGAGATAAGACCAACCCCAGAAGAGAGACTATTGCGAGCTATATTTGGTGAAAAAGCTGGTCATGTGCTGAACAAATCCTTAAAAGCTCCATCTTCTTTGAGAGGTATTGTATCAGATGTCAAGATATTTTATGGCAAGGGTTACAAAAAAGACATAAGCTCTAACAATGTGATAAACAAGCAAATTCAAAAAGAAGAGTTGAAACAACAAGAAAAAATAATCGCAATAGATGAAGTTGAATTGTATATTATAAATGATATACTTTCAAATGGAAAGATAATACAAGATATAGAAATAGGTGCCAAGAAGTTTAAAAAAGACGGTAAAATACCGCTTGAAGTGTTGCAAGACATAAATAGGTTTGCTCTAAAACAGATCGTTGAGGTATTTGATAAACAGACAAAAGATGACTATAAAACAACAAAAGAAAATTTTATTCAACAAAAGGATGCTTTAAAAAAACAATTAGAAACAAAAATAGATATGATAAAAAAAGAAAATATCTTAAAGCCGGGAGTTATAAAGCATATCAAGGTTTATGTCGCCACAAAAAGAAAGATAAAAGTAGGTGACAAAATGGCAGGAAGGCATGGAAATAAAGGAATTGTGTCGATTATTGTTCCAAAAGTAGATATGCCATATATGGAAAATGGTCAAAGTGTTGATGTGATTTTAAATCCTCTTGGTGTGCCTTCTCGTATGAATATAGGACAAATTCTAGAAGTGCATTTAGGTTTGGTTGGTGTCAAATTGGGTCAGCAAATAGCAGCATTATTGGAACAAAAACAAAAAAATATAGCTTCTACTGTTCGTGCTAAAATGATCGAGATAGTTCAAACCGTTGGCTTAAAAAGTAGTGTCAATTTTTTAGAAAACTGCGAAGACGATGAAATACTTATGTTTGCTAAAGATTGGTCAAAAGGTGTCAAATTTGCGACACCTATTTTCGATGGTGTAAGCAAAGACCAGATGAAAAAACTTTTTGATTTATCTGATATAGATAAAGATGGCAAGACTGTGCTGTATGATGGCAAAACAGGAGAACAAATAAAAGAAAGAGTGGCAGTAGGAAATATGTATATGTTAAAATTGCATCATCTGGTTGACGAAAAAGTTCATGCAAGAAGCACAGGGCCATACTCACTTGTAACACAGCAACCAGTAGGTGGAAAAGCATTGTTTGGAGGCCAGAGATTTGGTGAAATGGAGGTGTGGGCTATGGAAGCTTACGGTGCATCAAAAGCTTTAAAAGAGATTTTGACAATAAAATCTGATGATATAGATGGTAGAAAAGCAGCATACAAAGCATTAACAAGAGGTGAAAATGTACCAAAATCAGGCGTGCCTGAGACATTTTTTGTTTTGAGTAAAGAGCTTCAAGCTCTTGGACTTGATGTAGAGATATATAAGGAGGCAAATAAAGATGACAAATAATATCGCAAATATGGAACCTATAGAGATCCACGAATTAGACAGACCAAAAGATTTTTCAGCATTCCAATTAAAATTAGCAAGCCCAGAGAAAATTTTATCTTGGAGTATGGGCGAGGTAAAAAAAGCAGAAACAATAAACTACAGAACAGCAAAACCAGAAAGAGATGGTTTGTTTTGTGCTAAAATATTTGGCCCTATCAAAGATTATGAGTGTATATGTGGCAAATACAAAAAGATGAGACACAAAGGAATAGTGTGCGAAAAGTGTGGAGTAGAGGTAACATTGGAGAAAGTTAGACGACACAGAATGGGACATATTGATTTGGTATCGGCAGTTGCACATACTTGGATGGTATCGTCACTACCAAGCAGAATAGGCACACTTCTTGGTATAAAGTTAAAAGATTTGTCAAAAATATTGTATTTTGAGGCATATATAGTCCAAGAACCTGGCGATGCTTTTTATGATGTTGATAACACAAAACCATTGAAAAAATATGATATTATAACAGATGAACAATACAGACAATTTGATGATTATTTTGGCCAGACAGGTTTCATAGCAGGTGTTGGAGGTGAAATAATAAAAAAACTTCTTGAAGATATTGATCTTTTGAAGTTGCTGGATTGTTTAAAAAGTGAACTAACCACGACAAAATCTGAAGCAAAGAAAAAAACATTGGCAAAACGACTAAAAATAGTCGAAAGTTTCACATCAAGTGATATAAAGCCACAATGGATGATGATAACAACTTTGCCAGTATTGCCACCTGACCTTCGCCCACTTGTAGCACTCGATGGGGGTAAATTTGCCGTTTCTGATATAAATGAACTATATAGGCGAGTGATCAACAGAAACAATAGACTAAAAAGATTAAGTGAGCTAAATGCACCAGATATTATAATAAAGAATGAAAAACGAATGCTTCAAGAAGCTGTTGATGCCCTATTTGACAACACAAAAACTTCAAATACGGTAAAGGGTGCAAACAAAAGACCACTAAAATCCTTATCTGAAGCGATAAAAGGAAAGCAGGGTAGATTTAGACAAAACTTGCTTGGAAAAAGAGTTGATTTTTCCGGCAGATCTGTAATTGTAGTGGGGCCAAACTTAAAATTAGACGAGTGTGGCATACCAAAAGTTATGGCAGTAGAGTTGTTCAAGCCACATCTTTTATCGAGATTGGCAGAGAAAGGTTATGCGACTACTTTAAAATCAGCAAAAAAACTGATTGATACTAAAGATAATGCAATGTGGGAAACTTTGTCTGAGATAGTTCAGGATTATCCTGTGTTGTTAAATAGAGCTCCTACACTTCATAAGTTGTCTATTCAGGCCTTTCATCCAAAACTTATAAATGGCAATGCAATACAGTTGCATCCGCTTGTTTGTTCTGCTTTCAATGCAGACTTTGATGGCGACCAAATGGCAGTTCATGTGCCTTTGTCTCAAGAATCTATAGCAGAAGCAAAAATACTTATGATGAGCTCTATGAATATATTGTTGCCTGCTTCTGGTAGAGCTATAGCAGTGCCATCGCAAGATATGATTTTGGGGCTTTATTATCTAACTTTGCAAAAAAATGGTGAAGTTGGAGAAAATAAGCTATTGGCAAATATAGATGAGATATATATGGCAATTGAACAACAAAAAGTAACAATAAACACAAAAATACGAACATCTATATCAAATAAAATCATACATACAACAGTAGGAAGAATGATAGTCAAAGATATTTTGCCAAAGTTTGTGCCTGAAAGATTATGGAATAAAATATTGAAAAAAAGTGATATTGGTGAGTTGGTTGATTATATATATAAACATGGTGGATATGAGCTAACACCAGAGTTTTTAGATAACTTAAAAAATTTAGGATTTAAATATGCCACAATTGTAGGCATATCAATCTCATCTGACGATATCAATATACCGCCATCAAAAGAGCAGGTCATAGCAGATACAAAAAAAGAGGTCATAACAATACAAGGACAATACGACCAAGGGTTATTAACAGAAAGTGAAAGATATCAAAAAATTATTGATATTTGGACATCTGCAAATAATAGTTTAGCAAAACAAATGATGGAACTAATTGAAGATGATAAAGATGGTTTTAACTCTATATATATGATGGCTGATTCAGGTGCAAGAGGCAGTTCATCGCAAATACGCCAATTGTCTGGAATGAGAGGCTTGATGTCAAAACCAGATGGAAGTATCATAGAAACACCAATTGTATCTAACTTTAAAGAAGGCTTAAATGTTTTGGAGTATTTTATCTCAACGCATGGAGCTAGAAAAGGTTTGGCAGATACCGCTTTGAAAACAGCAAATGCCGGATATTTAACAAGAAAACTTGTAGATGTATCACAAAATATAAAAGTTGTTTCGGAAGATTGTTTGTCAAATGAGGGCATAGAGATAGCTAGTATAACAAATGGTAACGAACTAATAGAAAGTTTGGAAGAGAGAATTACAGGAAGAGTTTTGAGTGAAGATGTGATAGACCCCATAACAAACGATGTGTTATATGAAAAAGATACTTTATTGGAGCAAGAGGATGCAAATAAAATCATAATAAGTGGTGTAAAATCAGTATCAATAAGAACCATGCTAACATGTAAAGCTAAAGATGGCATTTGTGCTAAATGTTATGGCCTTAATTTAAGTGAACAAAAGCCACCATCTATAGGCGAAGCAGTTGGGATATTGGCAGCCCAATCAATAGGTGAGCCGGGGACACAGCTAACACTTAGGACATTTCACATAGGAGGCACCGCTAGCTCTACACAAATAGAAAGAGACCTCAAAGCAACACAAGAGGGTTTCATAAGGTTTTATAACATTCAAACAATACAAAATAAAGAGAATAAAAAAATAGTCATAAACAGAAGAAATGCTGCTATACTATTAGTAGAGCCAAAAGTCAATGCTCCTTTTGATGGTGAAGTTTCAGTTTCAAGCACACACAATGAAATGATAGTGACAATAAAGGGCAAAACTGAATCAAAAAGCTACAACTATAGAAAAACAGATGTAGTCAAGGCAACTGAACTGTCTGGGATAAGCGGTAAGTTTGAAGGTAAAATATATTTGCCTTTTATAGACAAACCTAAAGAGATAAAGGCACACGACTCAATAGTAGAGATGATAAAAGATGGCTGGAATATACCATCAAGAATACCATATGCTAGTGAGTTGTTTGTTGAAGATTCTACTCCTGTATCAAAAGAAATTATAAGTCAAGCAAATGGCGTGATGAAATACTATCAACTTCGTGGAGATAACATAGAGCCAAGAGAGAGTCTAAAAAAGGGCGATGAAGTGACACAAAAAGGATTGTTTGCTATAATCGTAGACAACAACGATCAAGAGGCAATAAGGCACTATGTTGCTCGCGAATCAATACTACAATGCGACAATGATTCGAAAGTAGAAGAGAACACAATAATATCAAAACCAAAAAATGATGAGCATGTGATGATAGCAGCATGGGATTCATACGCTGATCCTACTATAACTACCAAACAAGGAATAGTAGAATTTGAAGATATAGTGCCGGGTATCACAGCAAGTGAAGTGGCAGATGATTTAACAGGCAATACCAAACTTGCCATAAATGAATATTTTCCAGCAGATATGAAACCAACTATCATAATAAAATCAGGCAAAGATAATATAAAATATCTCCTTGATGCAAAAGTGACTATAGATGTAGTAAATGGCCAAGAAGTATCAGTAGGGGATGTTATCAGTCGTGCACCAAAAGCGATAGCAAAATCTACAGATATAACAGGAGGGTTGCCACGTGTATCTGAACTATTTGAAGCTAGGCGACCAAAAAATATAGCACAGTTAGCACAAACTGATGGTATCGTTAAGTTTGGCAAAGAGATAAGAGGCAAACCAAAAATAATAATAACAGATGAGTTTGACAATGAAGCAGAACACATAATAGACAAAAACAAAGATATACTTGTAAAAGAGGGTGAATTTGTACATGCCGGCGAAGTCCTAACAGACGGCGAGCGATCAAGCCACGATATATTAAGTGTACTTGGCGTAAAAGAGCTCAACACGCATATAGTAACAGAAGTCCAAAAAGTATATAGATCACAAGGCGTAAATATAGCCGATAAGCATATAGAGATAATTTTATCACAAATGTTGAGACAAATTATAGTAGTAGAGCAAGGCGACACAAAATACCTACAAAGTGATATGGTATCAAGAAAAAACTTTCTTGAAGAAAACAGAAGGGTGATGAAATTAGGAGGCGAACCTGCTTTGGCAGATTCTCTTTTGCTTGGTATCACAAGAGCTGCTGTGACATCTGATTCTATCATATCTGCAGCATCATTTCAAGAGACAACAAAAGTGCTAACAGAAGCGGCAGTTGGCTCAAAAATTGATATGCTTGAAAACCTAAAAGAAAATATAGTAATAGGACGAACAGTGCCAGTAGGAACAGGCATACATCAAGACAAAAAAATTAAATTTGTAAAAACAATGGCGGTGTGATAAAGCAACTTTTTCTAATATGCCTTTTTTGTAGTTATATTTTTGCTTTGGAGTTCAAAGTAGGTAGCTACAATGTAGGTAATTTGTTTGATGCTTCATATGACGGAACTGAGTATTATGATTTTGATGTTTCTAAAAATGCTTACTGGGATGAACATAAATATAAACAAAAACTAAAAAATATATCAAAAGTTTTAAAAGACGCAAAACTTGATATTGTTGTTTTGCAAGAGATTGAAAATAGTTTTGTATTGAAACAACTTCAAAATAATTTGCCTATGTATAAATATAAATTTTTTTACAAACGACCAGGCAGTCCTATAGGCATATCTATATTTAGCAGATATAAAATAGTAGCTTCTAAGCTGTTGCATTTGCCCCCAAATAGAAAAAAAAGTAGGGATATATTAAAATCAACTATCAAAATAGATGGCAAAAATTTTATAATATTTTCTACTCATTTTCGTTCAAAAAGAGCTCCTGAAAGTCATAGAATAGCATATGCCATAGCTATAAACAATGAGATAAAGAATTTACAAATAACTACTGATTATATCATAATAGGTGATTTGAACTCAAACTATGATGAATATAAAACAATCAAACATCAAAAAAGACTCAACAACACAAGCGGTATAACAGGCATAAATCATATATTAAATACAATATACAAAGATATATTTGTGACAAAAAGTTTTATACAAACAACAAAACCATATTTTCAAAAACTTCACTATAATACATGGCTTGACGTCAAAAAAACTTCGAGATTTAGTTATAGATACAAACAAACAAATCAAACACCTGACAATATATTATTGTCTTATGGTGTGTTTGACAACAAAGATATCTCTTATGTAGATGGCAGTTTTACTACATTTAAGCCAAAATATCTATATAGCAATGGAAAGATAAATAAAAGATACTCAGATCACCTACCAATATACGCTTCGTTTGATACACAAAAAAAATGGAAACAAAACACAAACACTAATACTAAAAATAGTATTAGGTATTTATATACCATAGATGTGCTCGAAAAACCGGTAAAATTAGACAACATAACAGTGATATACAAAAAACAAAAAGGCACCATAATACAAGATCAAAAAGGTGATACCATATATCTTTATAAGTGTAGCGAAAATCTCAAACTAAACCACAACTACAACTTGACAATTAATACAATCAAAGATTATTATGGTTTGACAGAGATAACAAAAATATCAAAAATAAAACTATTGGGTATATCAAAAAGCAGTCTTAAATCAAGATATATAGATACAAAAATAGATGATATACAAAATAAAAAGTATCAAAGTCGGATAATAGACAACATAAGTGGTGTGTATAAAAAAAAGTATTTGTACTATAGATATAAAAATGAAGAACAAAAGATACGGTTGTATTTTGCAGATAAAACAAAAAAACCAAAACAAAATAGCCGAACGACACTAAAAGCAAAAAGGTTGTCTATATATTATGGAAAAATGCAAATAGTTATTGACTAATTGTTGTGAGTTTTGTTAAGACAATTCAAATACAAATTGCTTGAACTTTTCACCTCTTTGTTTATATGAGTTAAACTGGTCAAAAGATGAACAAGCAGGACTAAGTATAGCTATATCATTTTTGTCTTGGTATAGTTTGTCTATATGTTTCACAGCATTTTGCAATGTTTGTAGCTGTGTTGTTTTTAAATCTCTTTTAGATAATTGAGTGTGTATTTTTTGGGAACTTTTCCCTATGCAAAATAGCTCAATATTTAAATCTTTTAGAAAGTCAAACAAGGTTGTCATATTCACATCTTTGTCATCACCACCTAATATCAGGTATATTTTTTTTGATTTGAAAGTTTTGATAGCTTGTATTGTGGCGTCTATATTTGTAGCCTTGCTGTCGTTTATCCATACTCTGCCTTTTTTATCAGTGATACGTTCTATTTTGTGATTGTCTTGCTTAAAACTATTTAGTAGTTTATAGTTTGGTTTTTGGTCTAATAAAATAGAAACTACCAAGCTTATAACAGCATCAAATAAAAAGGGTTCCTTGAAATTTATCTTGCTTGTATCTATATTATATTTTTTTGCTAACTCTTTTGTATTTTTGTAGTATATTGTTTTTGCTTGGGTTTTGATATGCTTGTGAGTCTCAGGCAAAATAGCTATGCTTTGTTTGCCCATAGTTTTAAGCGGTTTTAGTTTAGTTTGTTTATATGCTTCAAAGCTACCATGCCACGATATATGGTCTGGTGTTATGGGTAGCAGTAAGTATATATTTGGTATAGCTTTTGTCGTATAATGTATCGTAAAAGATGATACCTCAAGCACCCATATTTTTGCTTTTTCATCTAACTGCACAACAGGAGTGCCGATATTTCCGCCACATATAGCCCCTTTGTTTTTAAGTAGCAACTCTACCATAGATGTGGTTGTTGTTTTGCCATTTGTGCCACTTATCCATATACTGTATGGTGGCTTGATTATATCAAGGTCGCTTATGGGGTTTATGGTGCTCGCTACAAGTTTATTGTGCGGTGGCACACCTGGGCTTATAACTGTAGGTTCACTGCTATTTGGATCGAAGCTGTCGTGGTCGTTGTCATCAAACCAACTGCTATCAAATCGCTCCTTGATAGCTACCGCTGTCTTACCTTTGCCTATGATTCTCATTATCGTATTTTGAGACTAATGAGGGCTAAAATATTACTCATAAAAGATATTATCCAAAATCGCACTATGATTTTGTTTTCGTGCCAACCTTTTTGTTCAAAATGATGATGAATAGGGGCCATCTTAAATATGCGCTTTTTTCTAAGTTTGAAGCTACCTACTTGGAGTATCACCGATACTGTTTCAAATACAAATATAAACCCAATAAGCAGCAATAGTATCTCACTTTTACCTACGATTGCGATATAACCCATAAAGGCACCAATAGACAAGCTACCGCTATCGCCCATGAAAACTTGAGCCGGGTGAGAATTGAACCACAAAAATGCAATAAGTGAGCCAACTAAACACATACCAACAATAAAAAGCTCACCACTTAGTTTGATATTTGGCATAAGGAGGTATTCGCTGATAACCGCATGACCTGTTATGTATGCTATAAGGCTAAGCGAAAATAAACCTATGATAGATGGAGCGGTTGCTAATCCATCTAATCCATCTGTCAAGTTTACAGCATTTGAGGCAGCGACTATCACAACAACCCAAAAAATTATAGAAAATAAACCCATATCAAATATAGGTTCTTTGACAAATGGCACATAAAAAGTAGTCTCAAAACCAGCTACAAAAAGTATGCCAGCAGCGATAAGAGCAACTACAATTTGAGATAAAAATTTTTGTGAAGCAGAAAGTCCAGCTTGATTTTTTTTGTGTCTTATTTTTAATATATCGTCTTTTATACCAATAAGAGTAAACAAACACAACACAATTATAGCACCCCACACATATATGTTGTGCAATTTTGTTGTCAATAATATCGTCAGTATGGTAGACAATATAAACACAGCTCCACCCATAGTAGGAGTGCCGTTTTTTAAAGCATGCGATTTAGGAGCAAACGACAATATAGGCTGACTTTGGTTTTTCTTTTTTGCCCAAAATATAAAACGACCCAGCAAAAAATATGTCAAAATAAATGATACCATAAACCCAATACCAGCACGAACTGTGATGTATTGAAATATGTTGATATCAAAATATGTATATAAAAGATAAAGCACTTATATCTCCTTAAAATCTAATCGTAGTCAAGTTTTTGCTCTTGATTATCTTGTATTTTTTTGTATTTTTGTTCATCCTAATAACCACACGAAAAAGATTTTCTTCATAGTGTGAGCCAACAGATATTTTGTCAATACTTTTGTGCGATACCGACACTGTTTTGGATTTAAATCGCACTTTTGCTTTGAAGTCTATCATAATCTTGCCAATATCCTCAAATATTATTGATTTTTTTAGTTTGTATTTGTTTGTATCTATTGTAAGTTTATTTTCAAATATAGATACTTTGATATATTTGTTTATGTTTATGGTGTCATTTTGTTTTAAATCAGCTGATACGATATCATCTTCTATTTTGATATCGTCAAATAAATCAGTAGGTTCAAATGGATTTAATCTGCTGTTTGCTGTTATTGATAAAATCAAAATAAGAACTATTTTAAAAATCATTGTGGCTCCAAGTTTTTAAGCTCAAGATACTCTTTTTGTAGTTTTGCATTTTTGTCTCGTATATCATATATCTCTTTTGATAATATTTTTTGTTTTGAAGTTAAGTTATGATGTATTATCCAAGAATTTTTGCTGAAGAACCCCAGATATACAAAATACACTAATACAAGAAAGCCTAACGACAACCTAATCATAATAAAATAGAACTATTTTTCAAATATACTATCTTTTAGATATTCGCCAAGACCACCTAGCTCTCGTTCTATATTTAAAAGTCTATTGTATTTTGCTACTCTATCGCTTCTTGAGGTGCTACCTGTTTTTATTTGTCCACAGTTTAAAGCAACTGCAAAGTCAGCTATAAATGTATCTTCGCTTTCACCACTTCTATGGCTCATAACACAAGTGTATCCATTTCTTTGTGCCAATCTTACCGTTGCCATGGTTTGCGATACATCTCCTATCTGGTTTGGTTTGATTAAGATGCTATTTGCTATGTTTTTGTTTATACCTTCTTGGAGAATATTTTTATTTGTCACAAACAGGTCATCGCCTACGAGCTGAATTTTATCACCAAGCACCTTGGTCATATAAGCCCACCCATCCCAATCATATTCACTCAAACCATCTTCTATAGAGACTATAGGGTATTTGTCGCATAAGAGTTTATAATAATCCACAAGCTCTTTGCTGTTGAGTTTTTTATTTTCTGATTTTAAGTGATATTTGCCATCTTCGTTTACCAGTTCAGATGAAGCTACATCAAGTGCCAATTTGATATCGACACCTATCGTGTATTTGGTATTTTCTACAGCTTTGGTTATGAGTTGTAGCGGTTCTTCATTTGAGTTTAAGTTTGGAGCAAAGCCGCCTTCATCGCCTACTGCTGTAGTCAAGTTCATACTATCTATAATCTTTTTTAGTTCATTATAAATCTCACTAACTGCTCTCAAAGCTTCTTTGAAGTTTTCAAAATTTGTAGGAATTATCATATACTCTTGAAAATCAACACTATTGTTCGCATGTTCTCCACCATTTATGATATTGAACATACCAACAGGTAAAGTTAAAGCATTTGCACCACCTAAATATCGATACAAAGGAATTCCCAAACTATTTGCACCTGCTCGTGCTACTGCCATAGATACAGTGAGCGAGGCATTTGCTCCTAAGTTTTTGTAGTTTTCGCTACCATCCTCTTGTCGTATGATCTCATCTATATAGCTTTGGTTAAATGGATTGTGCCCATCAAGAAGCGGTGCTATGATGTTGTTTATGTTGTCTACTGCTTGTAAAACTCCTTTGCCGTTGTATCTGTCTTCGTTATCTCGTAGTTCTATCGCTTCTTTTTTGCCTGTGCTCGCACCACTTGGGCATATAGCTGTGCCTTGCGCTCCATCGCTTAGCACGACTGTAGCTTGCACGGTTGGGTTGCCACGGCTATCCATCACCTCTATAGCATATATATCATCAATCAGCACCATCTTTTGCTCCTTGTTTCACACCCATAGACAGAAGTATTTTCTCCTCTATCTCTTTGCATATATCTTCGTTTTCTTTCAAAAATTGTTTAGCTTTTTCTTTACCTTGACCTATTTTCTTGTCATTGTAGCTAAACCAAGCTCCAGCTTTGTCTATGATATCCATCTTCACACCATAATCAACAATCTCACCTAACTTTGATATACCCTCACCAAAAATTATATCAAACTCCACTATCTTAAAAGGTGGTGCTACTTTATTTTTGACAACCTTGACTTTGGTTCTATTGCCTATAATCTCTTCGGCTACTTTAAGCGATGCTATTCGTCGTATATCAAGTCGCACCGAGCTATAAAATTTCAAAGCATTGCCTCCTGTGGTAGTCTCTGGAGAGCCATATCCTGTCATGCCTATCTTCATACGAATTTGGTTTATAAATATCACTGTTGTATTCATCTTGTGTAGGACGCTAGTGATTTTTCGCATAGCTTTACTCATAAGTCTCGCTTGTAAGCCTACTTGCATATCGTCCATATCGCCATCTATCTCTACCTTTGGTGTGAGAGCTGCTACGCTATCTACCACTACCAAGTCAACTGCACCACTTCGTATGACGGTCTCTAGTATATCTAAAGCCTGCTCACCATAGTCAGGTTGAGATACAAGTAAATTGTCTGTATCTACTCCTATATCTTTGGCATAGCCTACATCAAGCGCATGTTCGGCATCGATGAAAGTGCAAACTCCACCAGCTTTTTGGCATTGGGCAATGGCATGCAAACTCAATGTTGTCTTGCCACTACTTTCTGGCCCATATATCTCTACAACTCGTCCTTTTGGTATACCTCCTATACCCAAAGCTAAGTCAAGTCCAAGTGAGCCTGTGCTGATAGCTTCAATATCCTCTACCTCTTTGTCGCCAAGCCTAACTAAAGCGCCCTTGCCAAAGGCTTTGTCCATCTGTTTTATCGCTAAATTTAAAGCATTTTGTTGTTCATTTGTCATCGTTTTTTCGCTCCTGTCAAGTTTTCTATTCGTTTTTCTACTTTTGGATGAGTTGAAAACCAACTTCCAGCATCAAAAAAGTTCGCAAACTTTCTGGTTTGGTTTTCTGCTTCATCTAAGTCATAATTGTTTTTTTTATAATCACCGCTTATTTTTTGCAAAGCTGATACCATGGCGTCTTGATTGCCTGTAAACTCCACAGAAGCCGCATCGGCCAAGAACTCTCGTTTTCTCGATATATAAAGCTGTAAAACTATTGTCAAAATTGGCAAAAATATCTTTAATACAAGTATGACTATTTTTGCTTGTTGCATAGCTTTGGAGTTGCCACCACCGCGTCCAATCATACCATAATATATCCAATCAACTGCATATACCATGACATTTGTCAGCACTCCTACAACCAAAGTCAATCTCACATCGGCATTTTTGATATGACCCATCTCGTGAGCCATCACAGCTTCTACTTCAGCACGGGTGAGCTTGTCCAAAAGCCCACGAGTTATAGCCACCATAGAGTTACCCTCACTCCACCCAGAAGCAAAAGCATTCATATATGGTTCGTCTATAATATAAACATCGGGCATAAATCTTATCCGTGAAGATATTTTTAGCTCTTCGGTTATATTTAAAACCATCTGCTCTTGAGATGTCCGTCCTTCTTTGTCGTTTAATTTTATGTATTGATTTCCGCTTAACATAATTTTATTGCCAAATTTTATAGTGATAAATATGATAACCACAGCGATACTGGCCATACTTACTGTAAATATAGGAAAATGAACTCCTGTTAATATCGCTTCATAAGTGAAAAACATAGCATCTGTCAAACCATATTCGGCAGGTATCATCAAATTTATATATATAGTCTCACCCAAAAGCCCTATGAGCAAAAATAACACCACATAAAAAACCAACACGATATTTGTTTTTCTATAGTTTTGCTCTTTTATTTTCCTATAGTTCATATCTTAATCAATCAAAAGAGACAACTCTCTCTTCTGCTTTTTCTATTTTTTCTTTGCTCAATTCCCATCGCACAAAATCAAACTTCAACTGCTTTTTGAATATACCTACCACAAACACACCAGGTATGCCTTGTGAAGTTGTGTTATAATCCTCTATGCTCATATTGAAGGCTTTTTTGCTGTTTGCCAATTTTCTTTCTATATTTTCTATAGATTCTTGAAGTTGAAGCATATTTGTAGCTGATTTTAAATCAGGATACGCTTCTACGGCTATGTTTATGCCACTTGACAAAGCACCACTACTTACTATTTGCGACAACTCCTCTTGAGCTGCTTGAGCTTGCTTGTTTGTAGCTACTCCAGTTGTCTGGTTTGCTTGTGTTCTCAAGCGAACTATATCGGCAAAAGTGCCTTTCTCGTGGTCCATGTATTTTTTGACCGTATTGATAAGACTATCATACAGTTTGTTTCGCTCATCGAGCTGTATGCCTATACCTTTCTCATCGGTAAATACCGCTTCTTTTAAACCTATTAGTTTGTTGTACCAAACTACTATCACTAAAACAGTTGCGACTATCAAGCCTAATAATATCTCCATAAATTGTCCTTTGAATTTTGTATAT
Organism: Campylobacterota bacterium; assembly: GCA_003643835.1. Classification (GTDB taxonomy): domain Bacteria; phylum Campylobacterota; class Campylobacteria; order Campylobacterales; family Arcobacteraceae; genus B24-G6. The sequence goes on along the minus strand of QMKX01000014.1, from coordinate 10,875 downwards.
GATTATATCATATTAAAATAAAATTAACTAAAGGTGACCTAAAGCAAACGACACTTTTATTTGTATCTGCCTTGATAGGTAGCTTTGCTTAAGATATTTGAGCTAAAAGCTGCTTCAAAGCTCGCTCTAGTATGTGCTGTGCCGGAAGCTATAGTTGTAGTTGTGTCCAAAGCATATATAGTGGTTTTGTATATATGTTGGTCTGTTGTAGGTGGGCATGGTCCTGCATAAATAGCTTTGTTTTTGTAGTTATCACCGATAGCTACACCAGATATAGTGTTTGGGTCGAAGTCCTCTTTTATGCTGTTTATGTTTGATGGTATATTGTATAAAGCCCAGTGCCTACAAGCAGATGTGCCTGTGCTACAACCAGGAGTTGATTCGTCATCTAAAATAAGCACAAAACTATCTGTGCTAGTTGGAGCACTGCTCCATCTGTAGTGTGGTGATATATTTGCTCCATCGCAACTATACTTCTCTGGTATGATGCCATCGCTACTGTAGCTCGCTGATGTGATAGTAAATACACCATCATCGTCATCGTTTATATCCATACCACACGACACAAATACTAAACTAAACAAAACAACGATAAATATATTTTTCATAGAAACATTTTTTTCTATGAAAAAAGATGATTTTCTTGTTTTCATACAAACCTCTCTTGTTTGAAATTATAACATAGTTTTCTTTAACGAACCTTAAAAATTCTTTTTATGTTGGATTTTTAGAGGCACTCTTGAGTTAAAAAAAGTTGAAACTTTGACCCTGAACAAGTTACGGGGTTCCGGGATGAGTTGCGAGGCAGGAGCGACGAGGGACGATATGGGCTATCGTATTCTATTTTGTTGTTTGTTTCATATTTTGCCCCGAACAAGTTCGCGGTTCCGAGTATAGAACATATTTTGCCCCAAAGCTAATATGTGGGGCTTTTAAAATAGCAAACTATCTATGGCGTGTAAGTGCCTGTGTATGTAGCTTTGCCTATAATATCTGCTTTATAGGCTGCTTCAAAGCTGGCTCTATTGTGAGCTTCTCCAGGAGGTATCAAAACCATTGTATCCGTAGCATATATAGTAGTTTTATAAGTATGTGTGTCTGGAGGACATGGTCCAGCATAGTCATTTAATCCATCATAATTTTCACCCTCTGTGGTTCCTGCTATTGTGCTTATGTCTAAATCTTCCGCTACTGATGTAGTAGCGACAGGTATATTGTATAAAGCCCAGTGCTTACAAGCACCTGTGCCTGTGCCACAAGGAGCAACTTCATCGTCCATAACAATAGCAAGATAAGTTGTGCCACCAGGAACATCGCTCCAGTTATATTGTGGTGATACATTAGTTCCTCCATCTGGCACCACACAAGCAAATCGCAACGGTATCACACCGCCATCTGCATAACTTGTGGAGGTTATAGGGAAATTGGTAACCCCACTAATATATTTTTCATATATTCTCCTTTTTAAAACTATATCAAAATATTCTTAAACAAAACTTAAGGCAACCTCTAAAAACCTCTATCTATCTTTTTAAAACAATTTTGATACAATGCTAAAAAAGGACAAAAATATGACAATATACCCAGCTATCGATTTAAAAGACGGCAAGGCAGTGCGATTATCTAAAGGCGATATGAATACAGCTACCATATACAGCCACCGCCCAGAAGAGTTATGCAAAAAATTTGAAGCTATGGGTGCAGTGTGGCTACATATCGTGGATTTAGATGGAGCATTTGCTGGGAAACCTCAAAATATAGATACTGTCAAAAAGATACTCAAAAAGACTAAACTCAATGTCCAAGTAGGCGGAGGCATACGAGATGAAAAGACGATACAAGCCTATATGGATATAGGAGTTAGTCGTGTGATATTGGGTTCAGTTGCCTTTAAAAACCCTTTATTTGTCAAAGATATGGCCGCTAAATATCCCATAGTTGTGGGCATAGATGCCAAAGATGGAGCTGTAGCAGTGCAAGGGTGGGCAGAAGTATCGTCTATGAAAGCGACTACACTTGCTAAAAAATTTGCCCGTGCCGGTGTGAAAGCTATCATATGCACCGATATAGGAAAGGACGGTATGTTGTGCGGTATAAATGAAAAATTCACTCAAGATATAGCAAAAGCTAGTGGCATAGACACAATCGCTAGTGGTGGCGTCAAAGATATGCGAGATATACAGATATGTTTAAGCAACCCAAATATATCTGGAGTGATAGTAGGCAGGGCTTATTATGAAAAGACTATAGATCTACAAAAGGCCTTTGGTTTATAGCTCCAAATATTTATAAAATCTCTTAAATGCTTCTTTTTAACTATATTTTTATTTCTGGAAAGACTTTTTAGATATTTGCTAATTTGCATTTTAATTTTTTGGCTACAAAAGTTAACATGTCCATTTGTAAAAGCAGCTTCCAATATTTTTATGTTATGTTTTTGTCCTGTAAGATATTGATATAATGCAATTTTAACATTTTTTATATCAGCCGAATCATAATTAGATTTTTTGTTTATACATTTTTCATATGTTGATTTGTCATATATAGTAAGCATATAATCACCAGCATATGAAATACTGCAAGAACATAAAACAACAAATAGAACAACTATAATTTTTTTAACCCCTTTTTTAAATTGTGCCTTCTGATTTGAGATGATTTAATTCTTTTTGTTTGATATTGTAGCATTTTTAAATAAATCTAACCACAAAAAGTGGAAATATTTGGAAGCTATCGGAACCACGGACTGGTTAATCTTAAATATTTGGCAACAATCTCGGAACCCCAAATTTATTCGGGGCCAATCGTTTGACTATAGATGATATTTTGTCGTCTATAGTTTACTGTGATTTAAAACCTTTGTTATATTTATATTCCATTGTATCCAAAAAAGATAAAACAAAGCCTACAAGCAAAGGGTTTTATAGTAATTCAGAGAAATAAAAAGAGTTGTTTTATCAAAGAATATTAAGTTGCTTGTGTATGATATTGTAGCATTTGTGATAAACCAAGAACACACGATATTTAATGGTGTTTAATCAGAAGGCTCTATTCGTTTTTTCAACCTATAATTTATGTATTTTGTAAACAAATAAAAACAATATAATTTTAAAGTTTATTGTAACTCAATATTTCCAGATTCTATCCTACTATCTATAAAATACACCTCAATTTTATATTTGCCACTATCTAAAATAATATTTTCATTTAAATTAGTTATGAAATTTTTTTTATAGTAAATATCACCATGAAATTTATTTGATTTATCTATTTTAAATGAATGAAAAACAGGATCATCGCTATTTTGTCTAAAATAATATTTGATTTTTCCATCTTGTATGAAATCTAATTTTTTTATCCTCGCATGATACTCTCCAAGATACACAGTCTGCACCTCTATACCGTTGTCGGTAGTTATAATTTTTAGATGAGAAGTTAGATAATTATTACAAGAATGCATAATAAATATCACTACAAACAGCAACAAGAATACGGTAAATATATTTTTCACTTTTATTTTTCCATCATTAAATGTATTGTTTTTCATTATATTCTCCTATAAAATATTTTAAAGTGCTTCAAAATTCTTTATTTTATCAATCAGCCATCTGTTGTTGATTCTTTTTAACTCAAACTCTTGTTTATAAAAATCTTGATATTTGTCTTTGTTCTCATATCCTTGCCAACTCTCTCCCTCGCAAATAGCCACAAATGTTATTTTGATACTTGCGGTATTTTTATTGATAACAAGATTTTCAAATCTCATTTTGCCAAAAGCTTTTTTTGACAAACCGCAATCAGACAGCATATCATCCATGCCGAAAAGTAAATAATCTTTCATACCTGCAATATGTGGTTTATCTACTCTACCTGTTGCACTATCCATCATCTCTTTTCTGTCAAGCATTATTTTATCTGCATCTTGGTAAGTCTTATATATTCCATCTAAAAATATTTGAGTGAAAAAGCCGCTTGACTTTAAAAACTTGATATACTTTTTAACTGCCACAAAATCAACACGATAAATTGTTTTGTCTATATGACAAATACAAAAACTTGTTTTGTTTAACTCTTTATGATTAAGCAAATACCAATCCATATAAAAACTTTTGATGACTTTTGAAATTTGTTCTTTGTCTTTGTTTTTTTCGTGTTTTGTTTTTAAATTACAAAAATTATGATCGTAAATCTCTCTACTTTTATTTTTACTAACCGTCAAAGTCCACCTCTCGTTCATTTTAAAATTGGGTTTTATAAGATGACAAGAACTGCTACCATATGGAAATGACACTTTTATAATTTTTTCTTTTATTTTTTTGTGTTTTGGTGTGTTGATGAACTGCTTCATTATTTTAAATGTTACAACCTCCTCTATTGTCCCCTTCCATTCTATCCGTTTTACATCAAGCACATCACCTACAAAAGCATATTGATAATTATTTTTTAATTCTTTTAATATTTTTGGGTGGCTACATGCACAAGCAAAAAGATTACTATTTGCAAAAATCAGCAAATAACCAAATAGCATGATATATATAATTTTTTTCATTTTATGCCCTTGACTTTGTTTTGTTTTAAGATATTTTCAAATTGTTCTATCTGTTCTGGGGTTTCAAATGCTGAAAATGGGATGAAAATGGCTGTGATAGTTGTCGTATAGCAGACATAATGCTTACAGATTTTTTTGCAGTTTGTTATCTGATTTATGCTAAATTTGCTATAATTTTCATTTCTCTCGCTACAAAAATATTTATCGTTTATTATTAGTTTATGTGGATAAAAAACCATCTTATTTTTGGTATAAAAAAATAAAAAATACAGATAATTATACAAGAAAATCAATATCGCAAACAAAACAAAGAAAACTGCAGATATAAAAATACTTTTATAGTCTGTCAATACATAGTGCCCGATTGTAAAAATAATTACCGCCAAAGATAATGGTAAGATGCCTCTAAAAAAGCTATTTTAATTAAGTCTTTTTTCTTTAGGATAAATTCTAATTCAATTTTGTTGTCCATAATTTTCTCCTATATCCAATCTATCTAATGCCGTGTCGCTCTCGATGTAGCCTCTTAAAACCTCTATAGCTACTTTTGATAAATTTTATATATCGTAGCATATACATCTTAAAGTATCTCTAAACATTTTTCAAGTTTAGTGTAGTCTGAAAGTCTTGCTGACACACTCTGGTGTTATGCAGCGGTTTTTCGCTATTTTATGAGAGGGTTTAGCCCATTTGCTTTTGTCATCCATTGTTGTATCTGCTCGTAGTCATCACACTCTATCATAGTTTTGAGTTTTTGCATATTTTTGTCAAATACATCAAACGAGTTCAATAAATTTATTTTATTTTGTCTAAATATCTCTGCCCACATCGCAGGCGAACTTTTAGCGATACGGCTCATACTTCTAAACCCACCACCAGCTAAAGCTATGATATCTTTGGGATTTTCGTGGTCCATAACTGTATTTGCCAGTCCAAACGATATAGCATGAGGCAAGTGACTCATATAGCATGCATGTATATCGTGCTCGCTTGAGCTCATATAGACTATATTCATAAGCATAGCCTCAAACATATCTTTAGTTTTTTTTATGTGTATATCGCCACTATCGTTTGTATCGCAAAACACTACTATGCCTTGTTCATAAAAGTTATCTATAGCAGCAGTGGGACCAAACTTCTCTGTGCCAACCATAGGGTGAACTGCTACGAAGTTTTCTCTTATTTTTGTCGGTATGTTTTTTATTATTTGTTCTTTGGTGCTTCCAAAATCCACAATTGTAGTTGTTTTGTTTATGTTGTGTAGTTTCTTTGTGAAGTTGATTATGCTTTGAACTGGAACACACAGCACTATCATATCAAGAGTTTTCAGTTTTTCTATATCGCATATCTCATCAACCAGTTTCAACTCCTCAGCCTTCTTTATGTGCTTTTTGTTGTGGTCATATCCATAAACAGTTGAAGCTATTTTGTATTTTTTGAGAATTTTGCCAAGCGAGCCACCCATAAGCCCCAAACCAACTATACCTACATCCATCTTTTTGCCTTAAGTTTTTTTTGTTATTATACTCAAAAATTTTAAAAATCACAAAGGAAAATGCAAATATGATACAAGTTGAATTTTTAGGTCCTATAAACAAACCAAAAATGAGTTTGAATATATCAAATTTAAATGAGCTAAAAGATATATTGAAACAAGATAAAAGTATGCAAATATGGCTTGAAAACTCAAGTATAGCGATAAATGACAAAATAACAAAAAACCCAAACAGTGCCTTAAAAGATGGCGATGTGGTGTGTTTGTTGCCTCCTGTTTGTGGTGGATAGCTTGAGCTATTTGTCTATACACAAAGGCGCTTTAGATGTCAAAACTATCACAAATGGTTGGTTTGATAAGTTTAAAAATCAAAACTATGGTGCTATCGTCACATTTGTAGGAGTTGTGCGAGATGAGTGCGGTATTGGGGGTTTGAGTTTTGATATATATGAACCTATACTTAAAAACTGGTTTGACACATGGCAAGCAAAAGCCAAAGAGCAAAATGCCGTCATACTTATGGCGCATAGTTTAGGAGATGTGCCACTCCACGAAAGCAGTTTTGTAGCATGTGTTTGTAGCCCACAGAGAAAAGTTGCTTTGCGATTGATTGATGAATTTGTAGAAGATTTCAAAGCTTCTGCTCCTATATGGAAATACGACATAGTAGATAAAAATCATATATGGATAGAAAAAAGAGGCAAAAATCTAAAGCATAGCGGTATCTTAAGTTAAATTTGATAAAATAGCATACTTTTTAAACAGCGATACTATTTTGTATCGTCCATCAAAGGAAATAAATGGCAGAGAAAAATCAAAACAACAAACGAAAACACACTCCAGTATCTGGTTTGGATATAGAGCAACTTAGAGCTTTGGATATAGATGAGCTTATAAAAATAGGCAATGAAAAAGATATAGAAAACCCCCAAGAGCTAAAAAGACAAGACTTGATATTTGAGATACTTAAATCACAAACAAGCGAAGGTGGCTTCATACTTTTTACTGGTATATTGGAGATATTACAAGGCGGGTTTGGGTTTTTGCGAACACTCGATGGCAACTTTCAAGACAGCAGTAATGACTCGTATGTAAGTGTTACACAGATAAAACGATTTGCCCTACGAACTGGTGATATAGTCAGCGGACAAGTGCGAGCTCCTAACAACGACAAAGAAAAATACAACGCTTTGCTCAAAATAGAAGCTATAAACTATCTTCCACCAAACCAATCAAACAAAAGACCACTTTTTGAGAACTTAACTCCTCTTTACTCTTTGGATCCATTTACATTTGAATACAGGCAAGATAGACTAACGGGACGAGTGTTGGATATATTTGCTCCTATGGGCAAAGGTCAAAGAGGGCTTATAGTAGCGTCGCCAAAGACAGGCAAAACGGAGCTTATGAAAGAGCTGGCACACGGTATCACAGCAAACCACGATGATGTGGAGCTTATAGTTCTGCTCATAGACGAAAGACCAGAAGAGGTAACCGATATGCAACGCTCTGTTAAAGGCGAGGTGTTTAACTCTACATTTGACCTACCAGCACAAAATCACACAAGAGTAGCAAATATGGTGCTCGAAAAAGCCAAACGAAAAGTAGAGATGGGCAAAGATGTAGTCATACTGCTGGATTCTATCACACGATTAGCCAGAGCATACAATACGGTCACGCCATCATCTGGCAAGGTCCTAAGTGGTGGAGTTGATGCAAATGCCCTACACAAACCAAAACGATTTTTTGGAGCAGCGAGAAACATAGAGCACGGAGGAAGCTTGACTATCATAGCCACTGCTTTAGTAGAAACTGGCTCAAAGATGGACGATGTGATATTTGAAGAGTTCAAAGGCACCGGCAACAGCGAAGTGGTTTTAAGTAGAACGGCTTCAAACTTGCGAGTTTATCCTGCTGTAAATATCACTAAAAGTGGCACAAGAAAAGAGGAACTGTTATTAACTCCAGAAAAGCTACAAAAAATTTGGATACTTAGAAATGCAGTTGCCAAGATGGACGAGGTAGAATCGCTGAAATTTTTGTATCAAAAGATGCGAAAAACCGAAACAAATGAAGAGTTTTTTCGCTCTATGAATGAATAGGTATGAAGTTTAAAAGTTTGTTAAACGGTATCAAGACATATGAAGCAGGCAAACCTATGGAGTTACTGGTGCGAGAGTATGGTATAAAACCAGGCGACATAATCAAATTAGCATCAAACGAAAATCCATACGGCACTAGCCCCGCTGTTATCAAAAGTTTAAATAGAAGCATAGACAAAGTATCTATGTATCCAGATGATAGTGCCTATGAGCTCAAAAGTGCTTTAGCCTCACACTTTGATATGTTAAGTGAAAATATCATCATAGGAGCAGGAAGCGACCAGATAATTGAGTTTGTGATAAATAGCATTTGTGATACAAACAGCAAAATACTTATGGCTAAAACTACATTTGCTATGTATGAGATATATGGGCGTCTATCAGGTGCAACTATCCTCAAAACACAAAGCCACGAACACAATATAGACGACTTTAAAGATATTTATAAAAAACACAAACCCAATATCATCTTTTTGTGTTTGCCAAACAATCCTTTAGGAGAGTGCCTCAATACAGATGAGGTATATGCCTTTTTAGATAGTATAGACAAAAATACACTTGTTGTTATAGATGGAGCATATCAGGAGTATGCGAGATACAAAGACCCATCAAAAGTGATAGACCCCAAGGATATCACCACCAAATACTCAAATACTATTTGCTTAGGCACATTTTCAAAGGTCTATGGTTTGGGAGGTTTGCGAGTAGGGTATGGTATATCAAACCGGAATACAATAGCGACTTTGCATAAACTTCGCCCACCTTTTAATATCACAACTTTGTCGCTCCAAGGTGCCATAGAAGCACTCAAAGACCAAAAATTTGTCCACGATACTGTGGAGAAAAACTTCGAACAAATGATAAGATATGAAGAGTTTGCCGATAAAAAAGGTCTAAAATATATCGATAGCTATACTAACTTCATATTTATATATATGGAAACTAACTCAAAAGAGCTATGTGAAAAACTTCTAAAAAAGGGCTTGATAGTGCGAGATATGACTAGTTATGGATTAAATGCTATTCGTATAACCATAGGCACAAAAAAGCAAAATGACACAGTGCTCGAGGTCTTGGATAAACTTTGCTAAAACCAGCAGACAAAAAAAGCGACCACTACAAAAACATAGCTCATGGATTTTTCCTATCTATTGGCACAACTATAGCAGAGCCACATACTATACTGCCTCTTATGGTTAATTTTTTTGGTGGCGGTCCTATACTTATAGGTTTGTTCTCTTCACTTTTGCGAGGTGGGGCTATCATCATACAGATGTATGCTGCTTTTCATGCACAAACATATCCTAAGATGTTGAGGTATTTTCGGCGAGTTTTACTGGCGAGGTTTTTGTCGTGGTTTTTTATAGGTGTAGCTATACTATATATAGGGGACGATAATCATAATTTGACTTTGTGGTTTATAGGCATAGGGCTTTTTGTATTTTCGTTTTCTGCTGGGTTTGGTGCGATATATTTTCGTGAGATACTAGCTAAACTATTTAGCCATAAGTTTCGAGGCAAGACTATGTCTATGAGACAATTTTTCTCTGGACTTGGAGCACTTGGTAGTGGGCTCGTAGCTGGATATATTTTACATACTTATGATGCTCCTTTTAGTTTTGGAGTGCTTTTTGTGGCATCGTCATTTGTCATGGCATGTGGATATATAGCTATAGCCACCGTGAACGAACCTATCAAGACAAACTTACGGACAAAAGAGCGGAGCTTTAGGTTGTTTTTGAAAAATAGTGCCAAGATGTTAGCCCAGGACGAGCAACTCAAGATACACATAGCCACATATACTCTGGCATTTTCATATCTTTTTGCTTTGCCGTTTGTCATCATAGATGCTAGTGAAAATTTTAAACTTGATGGTGCTACTATTGGTTTGCTTATCACATCGCAGATGACAGGAGCTATGATTAGTAATATATTGTGGGCGAAGTTAAGTGGTTTGGGTCTAAACAAACTTATATCAAATATCACTATATCTATGTCTATATTTGCTATAGTTTTGAGTTTGTTTGCTTTTGATTTGTGGTGGTATTTTGTGGTATTTTTTGTCATAGGTGCGAGTATGGATGGCAATCGTATCAGCTCTGGCAATATGATACTGCTCATAGCTCCTGAAGACAAACGACCTATATATACGGCTTTGAAAACAAATATTATGTCGTTGGGTATGTTTTTTTCTATCGTTGGGGGTGTTGTGCTAAACTTCACTAGTTATACATTTTTGTATATATGGACTATAGTTTTGCTTTTGGTGGCGTTGTATTATTCAAGTAAACAAATAGACGACAGCAAACAAGAGAATAGTTGATAGCAAGGCACGAACGAGACATCTATAGTAGCAACTCGCTTGCTACCACTCGTTAGGGAGCGATAGACAGGCTTTTGCCTGTCAAGCGATAGCACGAGTGAGACATCTCTTATCTAAAGCGAACCATTGTAGCTGAATTGTTTCGGCTTTGCCTCACAATGATAGTTTGTCCGCTTGAAGCGTGATACCAATAAATAAAATATATTTTTGTTTGTAATAGTTTGAATGATTAGCCCGAACAAGTTCGCGGTTCCAAGAATATAATAGTCCATATCGTCCCTCGTCACTCCTGCCTCGTCTCTCGCAAAGCACGAACGAGACATCTATAGTAGCAACTCGCTTGCTACCGTGAGTTAGGAATTGACACAGATTTTACATCTGTATCAAGGAGCACGAACGAGACATC
>QMKX01000013.1 GCA_003643835.1 Campylobacterota bacterium | reverse complement strand
TAGACGAAGCCTCTGGAAATATAGTAGATATAGGTGCTGGAGTAGTTTTAAATAAAAATTTAACAGCGACAGGAAATATACAACACACAAAACAAGGTTTAGCAAAGATTACAAATCTTTATGCTGGTATCAACTATATAACATCAGGCGAAACCATAAGGTTCAAAATAGGAGCTATCGCAGGGGTTAGTATGTTAAAGTGGAGTGAAGCCCCGCTTGAGTTTGCGAGAGATAACTATGAAGATATAAAACAAGAAGCTGTATTGTATGGTGCTCAAGTTGGTATACTGTTTGGTTTTAGCGACAATCTTGATATGACTTTAAAAGCACAAGGGCTTATGCTAAATCAAACACTGGAAGTAAAAGATACACAAAATACACTTGAGCATGGGTTGCAGACAAATATTATGGTAGGTTTGCGATACAAGATATAAGTTATAAACTTTTTCTTATACCTCTTTTTTTTATGTAGTTGTTTAATCCTATATGATTGTTGAATCCAAGTAGTTTGCTGATTTGTCTTATGCTTTGTCCGCTTCTTAAATAACCTTGAATTTTATTTAAATCTTTATCAAATTTTGATTTTTGCACTGTGCCTATCGGCTTGCCAAGTTTTTGGCCAGACAATTTTTTATAATATAGTGCTTCTTTTGTCCTGTGGCTTGAAAGCTCTTTTTCTATATCTACAGCATGTTTGTATAGTTTCAAAATAAACTTTGTAAATTTGTCATCTTTTGTTAGTTCATATTTGTCATCGACAGCTATTATTGTAATGTTTTTATTTAAAAGATATAAAATAGTATCGTATATAACATCAGTATATCTACCCAAGACAGCCAGATTTGCAACAATAAGTTTAGAACCAGTTTGCATATGCGATGTTATATCAATAATCTCCTCTTTGCTATTTTTTGTCTTTTGTTCATATTTGATAATAGAGTTAAACTCTATTTTTTTTGAGTTTTTGTAGTTTTTTATAGAGATTATTTGTTTTTCTACATAACTTTTGTCATAGATGCTATATTTGATAAGCGTATATGTATTCATATTGTTGTCGTACCTCATTTACTTTGTTTTAACTACATACGACACAAAAAATGCATTTGTGTATTTTTATAGTGTTTATAGTCATAGAAATATATCAAGTATATAAGATAATTTAGCAGGCATAGAGCTCCTTTTGGGTGTTATTTTGTTATTATAGTGTATTATTCTTAAACGCACCTTTATGAAATAATATATTTATGATTTGATGATTGTATTTAAGATATTGTATTGTTAACAAGGGCGTCTCTCATACATTTTATCAGACCTTTTGTTGCTTTTGTATTTGTCCAAAGTTCAAGTGCCTTTACACCTTGATATAGTAGCATATCTTCACCACTTTTACATTTGATACAAAACATTTTAGATAAAGATAAAAATTTTGTATTTTTGTTGTATATGCAGTCGAAAGCATACGAGCAATTTTTCAAAATTTTTTTTAGATTGTTTATCGGTATAGGAGTTGTGTCATCTATTAGTCCAACACTTGTGGCGTTTATTATTAAATTATAAATATAGTTTGTGTTTAAATTTTTTGTGCTTGTGGTTTTCGCTCCAATATCTTTAAAAAACTTAAGTTTACTTGCTGTTCTATTTGCGACAGTCGTTTGAATGTTTGCTTCTATTAGAGCTACAGCTATAGCTTTAGCAGTGCCACCAGCACCTATGATCAAAGCAGATGATATAGGTAAAAACTCTTTTATAGCCATCATAAAACCACTTCCATCTGTGTTGTAGGCTACTATTTTATCACCTCTTTTTATATAAGTGTTTACGGCTTTTATTTTATTTGCCTCTCCTACAACTATGTCTGCTAATTCATAAGCTACTTCCTTGTGTGGTAGCGTGATATTAGCACCACTTAAGTCTCTTTGTTTGAAAATATCTTTAATATTTTGTTTTTTTATTTGTGTTTTGTCGTATAAACAATCAAGTCCAAGATACTTAAAGCCAGCATTTTGCATACTTGGCGATTTTGAATGTGAAACAGGATTACCAAATATAGTGTATCTATTCATATGTGCCTTTTTGAATATAATATCTAAAAAATATAATAGTTTTAAGAAATTTTCAGTATAATTGATTACATTTTAAGAAAGGATAAATATGTTGGACAAAATCAAGAAAGTAGTTGTGGAGCAACTCGATTGTAATGCAGATGAAGTTAAAGAAGATTCAAAATTTGTTGAGGATTTAGGAGCTGATAGCTTAGATGTAGTTGAGTTGGTTATGGCTCTTGAAGAAGAGTTTGATATCGAGATACCAGATGACGATGCTGAAGGTATATTGACAGTTGCTGATGCACTCAAGTATATTGAAGATCACAAATAATTATAATTATACAAGATAGCTTTTTGGCTATCTTGCTTTTTAAAAATATAAAAGAATATTATATTTTTAAAAGGCAAAAAAGGAGCACAAATGCAAAAAATTGTTATTACAGGGATTGGTATGATAAATGGTTTGGGTCAAAATGCCGATGAATCATTTGATGCTATTGTTGATGGCAAGACAGGTATTGATACCGTGACGCTATTTGATATAAATGAGTTTTCAGCAAAAATTGCTTCTGAAGTTAAAAATTTTGATCCTACAACGATATTAGGTAAAAAAGAAGCAAAAAAAGCAGACCGTTTTATACAGCTTGGCATCCACGCAAGTGCAGAAGCTATGAACGATGCAGGACTTTTACACGATAATAAAGTCAGTGATGATATAGCAAATGATATCGGTATAGTGTCGGCATCTGGTATTGGCGGTTTACCAAATATTGAAAAAAATTCAGTAACATGTTCAAATCGTTCACCAAATAAAATATCGCCATTTTTTATACCATCATCGCTTGTGAATATGCTTGGTGGCTTTGTGACAATTCAACACAACATAAAAGGTCCAAACTTATCTGTGGTTACCGCTTGTGCTGCTGGCACACATGCGATTGCAGAAGCATATAAAACTATAGCACTTAAAGGTGCAACAAAAATGCTCGTAATAGGAGCTGAATCAGCTATCACAGGTGCTGGTATTGGTGGATTTGCAGCCATGAAAGCTCTGTCAACAAGAAATGATGATCCTAAAAAAGCTTCCAGACCATTTGATAAAAATAGAGATGGTTTTGTCATGGGTGAGGGTGCTGGAGCATTAGTTGTAGAGAGTTTACAATCAGCTAAAAAAAGAGGAGCGAAAATATATGCTGAAATTTTAGGATTTGGTGAAAGTGGAGATGCAAATCATATAACCACACCCACACAAGACGGGCCATATAGGGCTATGAAAGCAGCATATGATATGGCAAAACGAAACAACAATGGTGAGCTACACATTGATTATGTCAATGCACACGGCACAAGCACCCCAGTAAATGATAAAAATGAAACAGCAGCTATCAAGCAGTTATTTAAAGATAAGCAGTCTTGTCCGCCTGTATCATCAACAAAAGGCCAAATAGGCCATTGTTTGGGTGCCGCTGGCTCAATAGAGGCTGTTATCGCTATAAAAGCTATGGAAAATGCGATAATACCACCAACAATAAATCAAATCTCAAGTGACGATGAGTGCGATTTGGATTATGTGCCAAATACAGCAAGAAAACAAAAAATTGATATAGTGATGTCAAACTCCTTTGGTTTTGGCGGCACAAATGCTGTGATAATACTAAAAAATTACAAAGGATAAAATGTGGCTACATATTTAGATTTTGAGCAAAACCTCAAACTAATTGAAGAGGATATAATATCTGCTAAAGCAAGAGCAGACGAACATACAGTCGCTTCGTTGGAAAAAAAGTTAGAAAAAGAGGTAGAAAAAACTTACGGTAGCTTAAATGACTTCCAAAAGTTAAAACTCGCAAGACACATAGATAGGCCATATGCTCTTGATTATGTTAGAGCATTGCTTACAAATTATTATGAAATACATGGCGACAGACACCTAAGCGATGACAATGCCATAGTGTGTTTTTTTGGTTTATTGGGTGATCAAAAAATACTGATCATCGGTGAACAAAAAGGCAGAGGAGTTAAAAATAAAATAAAAAGAAACTTTGGTATGCCAAATCCAGAAGGATATAGAAAAGCTCTAAGAGTAGCTAAAATAGCAGAGAAATTTGATATACCTATAGTTATGTTTGTAGATACACCCGGGGCATATCCGGGTATAGAAGCTGAAGAGAGAAGCCAAAGTGAAGCAATAGCTAAAAATCTATTTGAGTTTAGCGACCTTGACACAATAACTATATCAATAGTTATAGGCGAGGGTGGATCAGGAGGAGCATTGGCTATCGGTGTCGCTGATAGGTTAGCTATGATGAGATATAGTGTTTATTCTGTGATATCGCCAGAAGGTTGCGCTGCTATACTTTGGGATGACCCTTCAAAAGTTGAAATAGCATCAAAAGCTTTAAAGATCGTGCCAGAAGACTTAAAAAATATGAACTTAATAGATGATATTATTGACGAGCCACTTACAGGAGCACACAGAAAAAAACATGAAGCTTACAAAGCAGTTGGAAATTATATAATCAATAGTATAAATGAACTAAAAACTATGACAAAACAAGACAGATTAGCACAACGATATGACAAACTTTTGTCGCTTGGCAGTTTTGATTAGAGTTTATGGATATCAAAAATAAAACAGTTCAGGAGCTTGAATACTTAAGTTCACAAATACGAAATAAAATCATCAATGTGGTATCAAAAAACGGTGGGCACTTAAGCTCCTCTTTGGGTGCTGTTGAGCTTATAATCGCCATACATAAAGTTTTTGACATAGAAAATGATCCAATTATATTTGATGTATCTCACCAATGCTATGCACATAAACTTCTAACAAAAAGATGGGACAAATTTAAAACTATACGACAATACAAAGGTTTAAGCGGCTTTTCAAAACCAAGAGAGTCAAAATATGACTATTTTGTAAGTGGACATAGTTCTACATCTATATCACTTGCGGTTGGTGCTGCGAAAGCATTTCGTCTAAACTCCACCGACAATACTCCTGTAGTGATGATAGGCGATGGTTCTATGAGTGCCGGACTTGTATATGAAGCTTTAAATGAATTGGGTGATTTGAAACTACCAGTAGTGATAATACTAAATGACAATGAGATGAGCATAGCAAAACCAATTGGAGCTATAAGTAAGTATCTAAGTAGACTACTTGCAGGTCAAACATATCAAGGTTTCAAAAAAAAGGTTGAAAAAGTTTTAAAGAAGTATAGTCCAAACAGTGGTGTGTATATCGCTAAGCGATTGGAAGAGAGCTTGAAACTTATCACTCCTGGTTTGATATTTGAAGAGATGGGATGTGATTATATAGGACCAATTGATGGCCACAACATACAAGAGATTATTGAAACTTTAAAAATAGCAAAAGCTATGAAAAAGCCAGTTATTGTTCATGCAAAAACAGTGAAAGGAAAAGGTTATAGTATAGCAGAAGGACATCATGAGCTTTGGCATGGTGTTGGTCCATTTGATGCAAGTACAGGCGAGTTCCTAAACAAAAGAAAACAAAAAGATACTACAGAAGTATTTGCTGATTGTTTGTTAGAGCTATCAAAAAACAATGATAAAATTGTTGGAGTAACAGCAGCCATGCCAAATGGCACCGGCGTAGATAAACTTATAAAAAATTTTCCTGATAGATTTTGGGATGTAGCAATAGCAGAACAACATGCCATAACCTCTATGGCATCTATGGCAAAAATCGGATTTAAACCATTTGTAGTGATATACTCTACATTTTTGCAGCGAGGATTTGATCAAATTGTGCATGATGTTTGTTTGATGAATCTACCTGTTGTTTTTGCCATAGATAGAGCAGGTATAGTTGGAGCAGATGGCGAGACACATCAGGGACAATTTGATATATCTTATTTGAGAATTTTGCCAAATATGACTATATTTGCTCCTAGAGATGATGACACTATGAAATTAGCTTTAAAGTTTGCTGAAGCTATGAAAACCCCTTGCGCTATAAGGTATCCAAGAGGTTGTTTTAAAAGATTAGAATACAAAGCAAATGGTTTCCAAATAGGCAAAGCCGAACTTCTAAAAGAAAGCGAATCTAAGAAAATATTTGTAGGATATGGTAGCGGTGTATCAAAGGCTATTGATGTAGCAAATATCATCAAAGAAGATGTTGCTATATTAGATTTGAAGTTTGTCAAACCACTCGATGAAAAATTATTACTCCAGTTGCAAAAAAAACACAAAGATTGGTATGTATTTAGTGATAGTCAAGCTATGGGTGGAGTTGGCAGTGCTATATTGGAAATGTTCAGCAAACAAAACAAAATTATAAATCTAAAAACATTTGAATATGACGACATATATATTCAACATGGAGATAAAACATCAATAGAAGATGAGATGGGCATATCAACAGATAAAATTGCTAATCTCTTTGACAAATAGTTTTATAAGCACAATGACGACAATAAGATAAACCCTCACATTTATCAAAACTAACTGAAGCTGTTTTAAGTTGTTTAAATATCTTTTGTAGCTCATTTAATCTATCTTGAATATCCAACAGCTTTAAAAGTTTATTGTGATAGATATTATAGTAGTATAAACCTTTTATGTTTTGTTGATTCATAGCCAAATAATAAAATACAAGCTGGTAGTTATTTTCATTTACTATTGTTTTTTTTGATGTTTTGTAGTCAATGATATTTATAGTATTGTTTGGTAGCATATCGATTCTATCAATTTTTCCAGATATCTTAATACCGTATTTTTCATCAACGAAGCTATGTTCTATTTTATCTATTTTGATACCATTTTTAAACATTGTTATTTCATTTTTTACAAATTTTCTTAATCTATCTTTCCATAATTGTATATCAAATATAGTATATGGATTTTTTATGTTTTCTACCTTTATATTTTCTACAATAGTTTCGTATAGTTGTTTTTCATCAAAAAAACTATTTTTTTGTTTGTATGTATTTTCAAGTGCTTTATGAAGTATGTTGCCTATTTCATAACCTTTTGGTTTGTAAATATTTGTTGGTTCTTTTATGTTGTATATATTGGCAAACAAGAACTTTTTTTTACACGAAAGGTATGTTTCTAAGCTTGATGATGACCAACTTCTAATTGATAAGTCAATGTTTAACACAATATCCTCATCAATATGAGTATATGTTTGCTGTTTATATAAAATAGTTCTATATTTATATTGTGTTTGATGATCTTTTGCTTGATAGTTTAACACAAGCTTTGCAAATTTACTTATATAACTATCTTGAGTTTTGTCATAACTTATATATATATGTTTTGCATTTTTAAAAAGCATATCATAATAGTATGCTTGTAGATTTGTTCTGTTTGTAGAAGTAGGCAAACCAATGCTTGTTTTTATATTTGAGTTTAGAAGTTTGTCTTTTTGGAGTTGTTTTGGCACCAAATGGTTGTTGAAATTACAAACAATCACAGCCTTATATTTCATAGCTCTTGTCTCAAGTAATCCCATAATCGTGACTTTGCCACCAGATGTGTCATCTGTGGTTTCTATTGAAAGTTTGTATAAAAATATTTTTAAATAATCTTTTAAGTTTATATTGATGTGGTTTGATATCAAAGTCAGGTCATATATAACATGATCAACAATATCTCGTAACTCTTTTGTATCGCATAGCGGAAACACAAACAAGCTAAATTTTTGACACAAATTTTTATCTATTATCTTGTCATATGATGTTTTTACAAAATGCATAAACTCATCGTTTATCTCTAAAAACTTATACAAACTTTCTTGTTGTTTGTCAGTATTTATTATATTGTTTTCAATTGTTTTGATTGTTTGATATAGCTTGCTTGAAAGTATATCAAATCCAAAAGCGTAGTTAAAATTGTGTTTATCGTCGAATAATCGTAAATATTTTGCCATAGATTCATCTGGCAAAATGACTGCGATATTTTCTGGTTTTATTTGTTGATTATTAACGGCATCGTATATTGAGTGCTTGATATATGCTATCTCATCTATTTCAGAATCAAATGTTTTTATTTTGATATTTGAAGTGATAGCTTGAAGTTTATGTTTATGAAGTATTTGTTTTGTTGTGATATTGTAGCTATAATTATAATCCAAACATAAATTATTAAGCAAAAGTTTATCTATATTTTCTTTGTTGTATTTTGTATAGTTAAACTCAAGCACAACATCTACAACCTTGCAAATGTCGTTTATAATTCGTATTTCAAACCCACTTAAATAACCTTCAATATACATAACAACTTGACTGTAATTTAATACAAAGCTTTTATTTAGTTTATAATTTTGAGGTAGATTTACTTTGCCTACATAGCCTTCACGGTCAAGTTGATTTAGCAAATTTTGTCTTACTTGTTTTAGCACTTGTATATGTTTTTTGTATAAACTATAACTTTGATTATCAAATAGTTTATCGATATTGACACCCTCTAAAGATAATTCATTGAGAGTGTTTAATATATCATTTGATTTTATAAACTGCTCAGTAAAACTATTTTTCAAACCCAATATGTCAAATCCAGAGAAATTTATAGCTTTATATAAATATATCATAAGCATTGAGCTATCTATAAACTTTTTATCTGCAATATCTACAGACCTATTAAACATATCTGCTATTGTTATTAGTTTTGGAAACAGTTGGTTTGTCTCTTTTTGATTTTCTATATGTTTTCTTATAGCTCTTGAGGTTGGATATACTACTAGCTTCAAAGCAAATTTCTTATCATATCTACTACTTCATCTTTGTCGTTTGGACAACTGCATACTTTGTATTCTTTGAGCCCAATTTTTTTGGCTACTAATTTATATTCGACACACAGCTCATATATTGTCTCACTATTGTCAATTATAAATGATATTGGATATATAAGCACTTTTTTATTTTTATATTTTATAAGAGCATCGTTTAAACTGGGAGTTAGCCATGCCGCGGGACCTACTTTTGATTGATATGCTAAAGATATAGTCTCAAATTTAGTGTTTGTTTTTTTGAGTTTATCTTTTATAAGTTCTATGTGTTCTTGGATTTGTATACGGTATGGATCGCCCCTATTTATGACACTTTGAGGTAAGCCGTGAGCTGAAAATATCAAGTTGAAGTCACTTGCGTTGTTTGTCCTTTTAATAATCTCATCGCAAATAATTTTGTTTAACCTGTCATTTTTATAAAAGTTATTTATAGTAGTGATATTTAACTTACCATTTGACAGATGCATAAACTCTTCTATACTTGACTTAGTTGTAGTAGTAGAGTATTGAGCATATAAAGACAGTAAGGTTACCTTTTGAATGTTTAGTTTTTTTAGTTTGTCTATGCATTGTTGTGCGTTTGGTTTGGTATATCGCATAACTGACAAAACTTTATAGTCTTTGAGCTTTAATGTAAGTTTGACTATAAGTTTGTTTGTGATACTGTGTAGTGGCGAAGCACCGCCTATAGCTTTGTATCCAAGCCAAGCATTGTTCAATCGAGTTTTGACTATAAAATTTGCCAGCATTGATCTGCATTTATCATTTTTTATATTGATGATGTTTTTGTCGTTGAACATATTTGTCAAAAACTCTTTTAGTTCATCTTTGTTTCGTGAGCCACCCATATTCATGATTATTAAAGCTTTTTTCAAGTTTTTGTCCCAATATCAATAATTTCACCTTCGCACCACGAAGCCAAATCCTTATCGTGGGTTATAAGAAGTATGGAAAATTTATATAAAAAACTTTTAAGCATGGACATGACATTGTATGCTACTATATTATCCAAAGCCGATGTAGGTTCATCAAGTAAAAGAACTTTTGGTTTCATAAGCACAGCACGAAGTATGCTGCACCTTTGAAGTTCGCCACCACTTAGGTCTTTTGGCCTTTTATATAAAAGTTCTTTGTTTAGATTAAGTTTTTTCAATATATCATCTATATCATCTATGTTATACACTACATCTAAAATTTGCTCATATATAGAAAAAGTTGGATGAAATGAACTATATGGATCTTGATAAACTATAGAAAATTTTTTTATTTTGATTTTTCCACTTTGTTGTTTTTGTTTGCCAGAAATCAAAGCAAAAATAGTGCTTTTGCCACTACCACTTTGGCCTACAATAGTTTTCAGCTCGTTTTTATTTAGATTTATGCTAAAATTATGAAAAAGTTGCTTGTCATTGTTGTAGGCAAAACAAAGATTTGATATGTTTAATTGTGTCATTTTTACTCATCTTTTAACTATGTAAATTTAGTTATTTTACCTTAATAAACTTTAATTTAAATATGTTATAATATCACACCAACAAAAAGGAGAAAGTATGAAAAAAATCGTATTAGGAACATTGGTATGTAGTGTCGTAGCATTTGCTGCTGTCAATCTTGGAGCTTGCAAGGGTTGTCATGGACAAAAGTGGGAGAAAAAAGCTCTTGGAACTTCAAAAATAGTTGCAAGTATGTCAAAAGCAGATGTTACAGCGGCTCTTAAAGGTTACAAAGCAGGAACATATGGTGGCGCACAAAAAGGCCTCATGAAAGCGCAAGTTGCAAAATACAGCGATGCTGATTTAGCAGGTACAGGAATAGGAAAATAGTCAAACTATTTTTCATAAGAAAAAGGGACGGCAAATATGCTGTCCCTTTTTTTATGTCAAAAATAAGTGCTGATTTATTTATTTTTTAGTATTATTGTAGTTAGGTTGTCATTTATCAAGTATTTTTTTGCAACAGTTTTTATGTCGTTGGTTGTTAGGTTTTTGATGGCATCTTCATATCTCATAAGCGGCGAAATATCTCCTCGTATAAGATAGTGTCCATACAATGATGCCACAGAACTACTGTCTTCAAGTGAAAACACAAAGTCGCTTTTTGTGTTGATTTTAATTTTTTTTATCTCTTTGTTTGTGGTTCCATCGGTTTGAATATATTTAATGATATTTTTTATGACTTTTATAGCGTCTTTGGCTTTATTTTTATTTTGACAAACTCCTACAAACAAAAATACACCGGGGTCTTTTAGTTCCATATTATAAGCATATATGCTACTTAGAAGTTGTTTTTTGTCTATCAGTATCTTATGCAACAAACTACTTTTTCCACTACTTAGAAGTTCGCTTAAAGCCGACAAAGCAACTTGGTCTTTGTGTTGAAAATTTGGTATATGGTAAGATAGAGCAAACATCTGCTCTGCTGTTTGTTTTTTTATGACTATGACTTTCTCACCATTTTGTTTTGGTTCTGTTGTGTGTAATACATGTTGTCGTTTTTCATTATTATTTTTATTATTTTCAAACCATTTTGTAGCTTCGTCAAATACAACTTCCTTTTCTATATCACCCGATACCACAACTATAGAGTTGTTTGGATTGTAGTTCTTTTTGTGAAAATCTTTGATATCATCTATGTTCCAGTTTTTTATATCGTTCATAAATCCTATAGGCGTCCAGTGATATGGGTGATATGTGAAAGCATTGTTAAATAACTTGAAATACATAAATCCCATAGGAGAATTGTCAGTTCGCCATAATCTTTCTTGAGCTACTACATCTCGTTCTTTTTGAAACTCATCGTTATTTAGGGTTAAATTTGCCTGAAGCTCACTAAACAACTCAAGAGATTTAGAGATATTTTTTGTGCTCGATTTTATATAGTAGTGTGTATAATCAAAACTTGTTGAGGCATTGTTAACTCCGCCAAATCCCTTGACGATTGTATCAAACTCGCCGGCTTTTAAGTTTTTGGTTGATTTAAAGTTTAAATGCTCTAACATATGTGCTACACCACTTTTGCCCATAGTTTCATCACGACTTCCTACATCGTAAAATATATTTGTGCTTATAACACTTGTGCCATTTTTCATAGGTATTGCGACTATTTTAAGTCCGTTGTCTAATACTTTTGTATAGTGTTGTGGTAGATTGTTTGCCAAAATTGCTCCTGTAAATAGTATAGTAAATAATATATGTTTCATATCAGTTTTTCATAAGCTTCGTTTATTGAATTAGCTTTATTCATGATAAACAATACCAGAGCACTGTTTAGTCTAACAATATGCAAAAACTCTTTTGTTGGGTTGTTTATCATCTCTAGTGATTCATCTAATGTTATGTTGTCCCAAGATTTTTGGTATGTTATGCCATATCGTGACGGGTCAATTTTTTGCTCAACTGCTTTGCCATTTTGTATTACCCAAAAAAGTGTCTTGCTGTATATCTCGCTTGTGCCTTCGTTGCCTTTGATTATGACAAGTTTGTCGTATTGGTTTTCAAACATAGCTTTGTATTTTTCCATAAATGGTTTGTGAAACACACCAGTGATACCTACAGAACTATTAGCAGGATTTGATAGTCTTTCAATTGTATTTAAACCAGTTCGTATGCCAAGATTGTTTCGCAATGATGTCAAACTACTAAGTGATTTAAATATTTTCGTTCTATCAAAATAGTATAAGTTTGAAGGTAAGACAATGTTGGTAGCTATATCCTTGACTGTTACTCCATTTTTGCTTGGCTGTAGCTCATCGCCAGTGACAACTATATTTATACCAAAACTTAAAAGCATTTTAGCGATTGACACAAACATATATGGGTTGTTTCTTTTGCCATCGTATGGATAACCTATCTCACATGAGTTTTGCACGGTTTGTTTTGTTGTTTTAGTATTGAATAGTTCTACAACCGCCTTAAATTCATCGTTGGTTTCTGGTTTTAATCTCCAAGCTATAAGAAAAGCACCTATTTGTTCAGGTGATACTTCACCGCTCAATATCATCTCAAAACAGTCTGTTATTTGCTCTTTAGTCATATCGTAGTTGTGTTTTGGTCCAGTTCCAACTGCTTTTAGATATTGTGTAAATTGATTTTTATTTTTGTCCATGGTTTTTATATTCCTTTTTTGCTAAACATTACTGTTATTGTTTTAAATATGATTTTAAACTCAAGCTTCAAGCTCCAATGTTTGATATAATACAAATCATACATGAGTTTTTGTCTTGTATCATCTTTGCTTCGTCCTTCCGTGAACATCACTTGAGCCCAACCAGTGATACCAGGCTTGACTATGTGTCTGTGATTGTAGTATGGTATGTTGTTTTCATATTCATCTACAAGTTTATCCCATTCTGCTCTTGGACCTATCAAACTGATATCACCTTTTATCAGATTGAAAACTTGTGGTATCTCATCTACTCTGTTTTTTCGTATTTTCAAGCCAAACTCAAAAACTCTTTCATCATCTTTTGTGGCGGTGCGAATATCACTATGTGTATCGTGTATATGCATGGTTCTAAACTTGATTATAGTAAATTTTTTATTGTTTAGTCCAACTCTTGTTTGATGAAAATACAAATACCCGGGTGATTGGGATTTTATATTTGCTTTGACTTTAAACTTCACAAAAAACAAAACAACAAACAAAACAACAGCACCAAGTATGTCTATAACTCTTTTTTGAAGCCTGACATATATATTAAACTTTTGAATATCATCAAGATAGTGTAGATCATCGTTGTCTTGAGGTATATAACACTTATATAAATACTCTTCTAAAAAATGCTCAATAGACATAATTTTAAGCTTGGAGTTGTTGATTCTAAACTTCAGGTTAGTAAGATATTTGATAATTTTATCATCTACTTTTACTTTTGTATTTAGCACAATGGTTACAAAACTGCCATTTAGATTATTTTCTATTTGTGTTATGACATCGTCTGGATTTTTGTCTTTGTATACAACATCTACGATAGTGCTAAATTTTTTGCTTAATTGTTTCGTCTCAAGCGAAGTGAAAACATATTTTTGGCCTAATACTATCATATATTTATATCTTTATGTATGCCATAAATATACAAAGCAAAAAGTATTGTATTGTTTGGTTTGAATGGTATCCAAGCTTTGTTTGTTTGTGGTTTTGGTTTGTCGATATTTATCATAGTGTTATTATATCATCTTTTCATAAATACAAGTAAATTATTTTTTTTGAGGTGTCCTTAAATATTTTATGATAAAATACAAAAGGTATGATAGATGATAGCTTGAGTTTCTCAAGAGGAAAGTCTGTGCTACTGTGAAGTATGGTTCCATCTAACCGATGGCTAGGGCAACCTAAGGGATAAGTGCAACAGAAAACAAACCACCATTTGGGAAACCAAAAGGCAAGGGTGAAAAGGTGAGGCAAGAGCTCACCAGTATTTGAAGCAATTCATATAGCTATGTAAACCCAACCTGTAGCAAGACAAGTATGGTAAACTTCACTTTGGGATATAGTTTTTTATATTCTATTAGCTTGTCGCATAAGCTTTAAAGCGATTTAAAGATTAGATAAATTATCATCAAATACAAAACACAGCTTACTATCATACCTGCCTTATATTTTTATACTTAAGTCTCTTTTTTACTAAATTTATATATCATGTGTTTATTTCACAATATAAACTAATCAGCAAAATAGTATATATTTTTTACACTCGGAACCCTAAATTTATTTAGGGCAAAATGTAGAAATAGCAATATATTTTGGGTTGTTTATAGTTGTAGGTTGTTTAAGCTTTTATAGAAACATTTTCACTTCGTGAAAAGCGATTCTCTTGTTTTGAATAAAATTGGGGTTTGGGAGTGGTATTTAGAAGTTCCCTTGAATAATATCAAGATATTTTCCGTTTATAGTAGCTCGAACGATTTACCCCGAACAAGTTCTTTGGTTCCGAGACTATTATAGATATCTCGAAATCCTAAACTACTTATCAGAGAAATTTGCTTCGCAAACCGCACCAGCTTTTCTGGTTTAGGGCAAAATATTAATAATCAATAAAATAGAATATATTTATATACTCGGAACCCCTGACTTGTCTGGGGCAAAATATAAATAAGCAACAAAATAATATATTTTTATTTGTAGTAGTATGAAACTTTGGCCCCGAACAAGTTGCGGGTTCCGAAGTGATTGTATTTTCTCGGAACCCTAAATTTATTTAGGGCAAAATGTAGAAATAGCATATATATATTGAAATATAAGTTCTTTTAAGTTTGTTTGAGTAAAATGGCTTCACTTCTAAATTGTTTTCATAGTTTAGATAAATAAAAGGAGAAAATATGAAAAAAATGACAAACTTGAGTGAAAATAGTTTCAACCAAGACAAAACCTGTGGGGGGGGGGACACATAGTCGCTTCTTCTTAAATAGTTTTCAAAAAACTAGCAAAGACTTACTACGAGTAGTAGGTCTCACATCTGCTATAGTTTTAGCAACAACCACAAGCAGTTTTGCTGAAGATAGTAGTGCAAACAAAGGCAACATTTATGTTGGAGCAAATATGGCAGCCGGCTTTGGTTTTAAAGATGATAAAATTGGCACAGCAACAAATGGTGATGATATAACCTTATCAGCTGGTGGCGGTTTTGGTGGCTCATTGTATATAGGATATGTTATAAATCCAACTTTTGATGTAGAGTTATCAGTGGGAAAGCAAACTTCGTCTATGACACCTGTGAGCAATGCCACTGGCGATTTTAGTAGAAATACTGTTCTTTTGTCAATATTGATGAAAAAACAAGTTGCAGGTAAACATAACTTAAAATTTGGTGGTGGATTTGGCACATATAGTGGAGCTAAACTTGAGATGACATTCGATGACATTAATTTAATAAACGCTTTAAAATATGAGCAAGAGTATGAAAGCGCAACTGGAGTGCATGTTATGTTACAAGACGAATTTGAGATTAATCCCAGTTTATATTTCGTAGGTGGAGCCAAAGCCTATAGTGTAAGCTATAAAGAAAAAAAGACATTTGTAGTAGATGGAAGAACTATTGACAATACAGAAGTAGAGACAGTAGATGGCGGCGGTATTGATCTTATGATAGGTATAGTAAAGTATTTTTGATAAACAAACATTTCGAAATCAAAACTATTTTATAATTTAAGCATAAAATACCCACCTAAACTAATCATAGTTTAGGTGGAAAATAAATAAAAAAGAAATTTTTAAAACAAAACAGATTGTAAATCTATTGGTGTTCGAACCAATTATAATATCATACACACGTATTAACTCAAATACAAGCGATACAAAAAAACTTCAAAGTATTTAGCCAAACCAATAAAAATTAACTTTTATATCGGCTTTGCCTCACAATGATATAATATATAAACCAACCAACAAAATAAAATATATTTTTGTTTGTTCTCGGAACCCCTGACTTGTCTGGGGCAAAATATAAGATTGAATTTATTTGTCTTTAGATATTGATATATTTCAAATAGCTATATTTGTCATTTTTGTTCTATTCGCACCCTATATTTTTGTATATACTTGACCTTTGGTTTGATTGCTTTATATTCATATATTTTAAAAATTTTTCAATTTTTCAATTCGTTTTAGTTTATTGTGTTATAATTTCACATAAACATTGTCGACAATGTTTATGTAATTGTCGACAATGTTTATGTAGCGGTGTTTGTCAATAATAGATATATGAATTATATAGGCAATTAAACAACAATTTACCAACTATAGCGATAGACGAGGAGAACAAAATTTGCTTTTATCGTGTATGATATCGCCATAGAAGCAAAAAAGTAGATATATGAATATGAGCATAAACAATACTCGTAGTAAAATGTCTTTGAGGCAAGTAGTTATAAACTATATATGAAAACTAAAGAAAACAAAAAAGGAGATATATGAATATAGACGGACTTTATACTCACGATAAAATGTCTTTGAGACAAGTAGTTATAAACTATATATACCAAGCTATAATAGATAAAAAGTATAAGCCACGAGAGCATATCACGGAAACATCGTTGAGCAATAAACTAAGTATAAGCCGTGCTCCTGTTAGAGAAGCTTTATCTGAGTTAGTAGCTGTTGGCATACTTATAAAAGTAGATAGAGTGGGCATATTTCTAAACACCATCACACCAGCTCAAGTGTTAGATACCTATCATACCAAAGGTTTAGTCGAGGGTTATTTGTCAAATGATTTTATGAGAGAACATGACAAAGAGGATATAATACTGCTTGAAAATATAGTCACCAATATGAAGCAAGATATTTTAAACGATGGAGAAAATCAGATAGATATAGGAACAAAATTTCATAAATCAGTGCTAAAATATAGTTACAATAAAGTTTTGTTAAATACTCTTGACCAAGTTAATATAAAATCAAAGTTGTTATTTTTTGAAAACTGGTCAAAATTGTATTCAAAACAAAATATCATAGACAGACACCAAGTTATAATAGATAGTATAAAATCAAAAAACGCAAAAAAAGTAGAAAGAGCCATAAGAGACCACTACATACAAACAGGCAAAAAAATAGCAAAGCTGGTAGAAAAAAATATATGAAAGATATAAGATGGACTAACTTTGTATATGATAAAGGCAAGTATCATTTTCTATTTATAAGCGAGCTCAAAGCTTATGGATTGGGGCATTTTTTCAAGATAGCTATATCAAAAGCATTGGATATACCAGAGTATAAAATTGTTTGTATTACAATAGCTCCTGATATATTTGAACAATACAACTACGAAAATTTGATTATAATCAACCATATCAAAACAAAAGAAAACAAAAGAAAACCACACGATGAGTTTATGAAAGATATATCAAATAGTAGTTACTTAGATAAACTAACCGATAAAATTTTAAAAAATCAAACAAAATTGTATGTATATATGTTTGAATCAAGCGAATTTATGACAATTGATAAAAAAAATAATATAGTAGTAGTTGGCCCAAAGAGTGATATAGTGAAAACCCTATCAAATAAGATATCATTGTATGAGATTTTTAGCAGTATCGTGCCTATGGCTGATCATTTTGTAGCAAATAATTATGTCGAACTTATAAAAAAAGCAAATGAACTTTTTCAAACACACGATAAACTTTTTGTGTCATTGGAGCAAAGTGCTGCTGGAGCAAATAGCATAATTGCATCAAACATAAATGATATCAAAAATAGATTTGAAAACAAAACTCAAGATATATTTTTGATAACTTCATATATAAAACATACTTGTGATCCTACATCTCTTGCGGTTGTTATAAATGAAAATTATGTATATTTTGCTGGTATTGCTGACCAGAGTATAGAAGGAACTAGCTTTAGAGGTTCAACTTGCCCATCTAAAACACCACCGCATATACAGCAAGAGATAAAAAAACAGACAATACAAGTAGGACTTGCTATGGCAAAGATGGGATATAGAGGCATATATGGGTGTGATTTTATCACTACAAATAAAAATAAGATTTATTTTATAGAAGTAAATCCACGAAAACAAGGCACCACTATGGAGTTTTGTTGCAGTTTGCATACTATGTTGCCTGTTGGCGCACCAAATTTACCAGAGATTGAATTTTATGCAGTGATTAAAGATAATAAAGCACCAAATATGGTAAATATAGAAGCTTTGAAACAAAATATATATTGGGCGACTTATAATCAAAAACTAAAAAATAGACTAAAAACGATAAGCTATTTGCCTCAACAACGAGGCGAAATAGAGATGTTTGAAGCAGTAGCTTCAAGTAAACTAACAAAGGAGTATATGATATTGGAGCATGTAGGACAAGAGTTTTTTGTAAATGAAGGCTCATTTTTAGCACGCGTTATCGCTACAGGGCAAAACTACAAAGATGTAGAGGCAGGTGTAGATATGGGAAAAAAACTGATAGCTTGGACTATCACACAAGATAATAAAAAGGACAAATGATGGAATGTGGCGAACAAGG
Source organism: Campylobacterota bacterium (assembly GCA_003643835.1). GTDB lineage: Bacteria > Campylobacterota > Campylobacteria > Campylobacterales > Arcobacteraceae > B24-G6. Next base: position 22,534 of record QMKX01000013.1, on the reverse strand, counting down.
CAGTATAGATATAAATAAATTAGATAAATTTGATAAAATTTTTTTTGATTTTTTATATGAAACAAAAATAGAAAAAAAAGAGGTGTCAAAAATAGATATAGACGAGGCAAAACAGTGGCTTGAGTTTTCAAAAACTTCAAATAAATTAACCAAGCCAATAGTAGAGTTGTTTGTCAAACTTAAAAAAATAAAAGAACAATATGGAGCAACCCCAACAGACATAGGGTTAGATGAATATGAGATTAAACTAATGGCACACAAGCATAAAAGCACCGATGAACATGGTGTTAGTGTAGGTGGCAGGGTGTTTTCTGCCTTGCCTATCGTTGAAAATGCAAATATAAGAGTGCAAGATTATATAAATAATCATACCAAAGTAGCACCAAGTGGATTTGACTTACAATCTAAAATGAAAAAAAATAGAGAAAAAATTCAAAAAAAATTAAATATGAGTGATGAATCGTGGAACTCCTATGCTGGTCAGATAAAATATGCAATAACATCAGGAGAGCAATTGGCACAAATACTGGAAATACCACAAAAACTTATAGATGATATCCAAAGAGTAGTAGGAGTATTTCGTATGAGAATTTCACCATATTATGCAAGTTTGATAATACCAGGTGTTGTAAATGATCCAATACTTTTACAAAGCGTGCCAACGGGAGATATGATAGACAATAAAGGTATAAATATAGAACCAGTAGCAAGTGATCATTCGCCTGCAAGATTGATAGATCAATTTTATCCAAGAGTGCTGACAATAAAAGCAACCAATATGTGTGCTATGTTTTGCACTTATTGTTTGAGACTTGATCACATATCAGACAAAGACTGGGTGAGTAGCAAGGGAACTTATGAAGAAGCTTTGGATTATATACGACAAGATACAACAGTGCGAGATGTTCTCATAACAGGTGGCGATGCTTTGGCACTCTCAAACAAAAGGTTGGAGTATTTGTTTGAAGAGTTAGACAAAATACCCCACATAAAAATCAAACGAATAGGCAGTAGAATTCCTGTGATGACACCACAAAGAATAGATGACAAGTTTTTAGAAATATGCAGAAAATCAAACGATATAAAACCACTTAGATTTGTAACCCAAATCAACACAGCCCAAGAGATAACTCCAGAAGTCAAAGAAGCATTTAGAAAACTAAGCGGCGTCACAAGCGCTATACTAAATCAAGCGGTGTTGCTTCGAGGTATAAATGATGATAAAATAAAGATGTGGAAACTATGCGAACTGCTACAAGAGTGTTATATACGACCGTATTATCTGTTTAATTGTAGTTTTAGAAACCCAGAATTTGGTCATATGAGAGTGCCTATAAGTGTGGGGCGAGATATAGTAGAGAGTATGTATGGCAACATAAGTGGCGATGCAATTCCTAGATATTTAGCAACTGCTGGCGGCAAGATACCTCTGCATAAAGACAATGTCAAGCAGATAAATGAGGGCGGAGATTATATATTGAAAAAACCTTGGAGTGATGAAGAGGTTCCATATCCTGATATGAGTATGCAAGAGTATAACAAGTCTTATGGATTTGAAAACTATCAATAAAAGCAAAAATATGAACTTGATAGTATTTGGTTCGCTTTTGCACCCAGATGAGTTGTATAAGCACGGCATCACCAACGATATGATAAAATATGTTAAGGTTAGCGGATACAAAAGAGTATTTGACCAAGAACCATCTTGGCGAAAATCTGATAGTATATATAGAGCTGTTATGAATATAAAACAAGAAAAAAACTCGTGGTTTAATGCTATTGCTATATTAAATTTATCAAAAGAGTATTTTAAAAGCCTTGACATAAGAGAAAGAGGATATGACAGAACACCAATAAAAGATGGAAAAGTAACGACATATGAGAATCAAATTTTAAACGATTGTATCGTATATGTAGGCAAAAAAGGTAAACAAAACAACGAAATATATCCAAACAAAGAGTATTTTAAGCTTTGTAGTGATGGTGCAAAAAGCCACTTTGAACAATTTGAATATGATTATATAAACACTACATATTATTATAAAGAAAAAAAACTTACATCTATTGTTTGTCAGTAATATTTTAAGGTTGCTTTAAATATTTTATTAGTTTTTGATTAAAAGTTTCGTTTAAGCATATTGTAGTATAATTCACAACTATTTAAAAGGAGAGTATTATGAAAAATTTCATAAATATAAGTATAATTACAATAATTTCGGTGTTTTTTTTAGTGAGTTGTTCAAGCAAACCCACTGAACCTACAAAAGATGATTTTACTTGTAAGTGGCATGGTGTATTAGCACCAAAATGGACATGTAATCCACAATCAGAGGGTTCAATAGCAGAGGTTGGTATATCAAAGCCAAATGCAGGCAAAGATGTGTCATTTCAAAGAAGTGAAGCTTTAGCCGATGGAAGAGACAAATTAGCATCGCAAATAAGAGTGAAAGTTGCAAATTTATTTAAACAATATAAAGGCACTACAGGAAGTGAAGCTGATAGCACATTTGACAAAGCAACATCATCGGTATCAAAACAGCTGACAAATGAAACTTTAAGTGGTTCAAAATCTGTAGAGATGTGGATACACCCAACAACAAAAGAGATGTATCTTTTGGTAGTAGTCAAGTCAGGAGATGTTGGCAATTCTATGAAGAAAGCCATCAAAACATCATTTAAAAATGAGCAAGCTATGTATCAAAGATTTCTCGCTTCACAAGCAAATGGTGAGCTAAACAAAGAGCTTGAAAAAGCAAGCGAGTAGATTATGTTGAAAAATATATTGTCTACCATAGTAGTATGTGGATTAGCGATTGGTTTGTTTGCTGGATGTGCATCAAAACCACAACCAAAAAAGGACCCAAAAGAGAAACAGATGTATCAAGAGTTTAAAGCCGATCAGGCTGACAAAGCACTTGACAAAGAGCTAAATAAATAAATTAGCAAATCAAGAGATTTTTGTTCTCTTGATTTGTTTTTGTTTATGATTAGAAGTTCTATAAATGTCTGGTATTATTTAATATATGAGATAGTTGTGAAGATTAAGGAATAAAATGAAAATATTTATAAGCTTGTGTTTGGTTATATCGCTTGCATATACTGTCTCATACGATGAGTGGGCTAAAAAGCAAAATAAAAAATATGACACTTATAAAGCAAATCAAGACAGGGCATTTGCAAATGGTTTGAAAAAAAGCTGGAAAGAGTATAAGTTAAAACAAAACCAAACAAGATACAAAAAAACAAAACCAAACAAATTGCCTTCTAAAAACAAAGAGACTAAAAAAAGAGCAGCAGATATAAAAAATTCAAAAACAATCAAAATAAAACCAATCAAAAAAAGAAAAATAAAAGACTTGCTAAAAAAAGATATAAAATTGTTAAACAAAGATATGCTTGTGGGTATAAGCTTTTTTGGCACTATATCTCAAGTAGCATACAATAAAAAATTTGATTTTTTTATAAATGACATATCAAAAAATACAATAGCTAAATTTTGGTTTGATTTTTCAAAAAAGGATTACAAACCTCTTATAAGACAATTTGAGTTTCATTTTAGCAATATGCAATTGAACGACTGGGCAAAATACCAGTTTGTTTATAAAATGGGTATGAAGTTTTATTCAAATAAAAACAAAGCAAATCTTTTCACTTGGTTTGTGCTGACAAAGTTAGGATTGGATACAAAAATTGGATACAACACGCAACAAGTTTATCTGCTTAGCGGTATATCGCACAAACTGTATCAAGTTTCTTATTTTTATATCAACGACAAAAGATACTATGTTCTTGACCCAACAGGAAGAGCAAAGAACTTATCAAATATAAGAACATACAAGACAAGCTATAGCAAAAAACTTCAAGAATTAAGCTTCAAAATAGAAAAGCCATTGAAATTTGAGAATAAAATACTCGCAAAAAAATATAGTTTTAGATACTACAAAAAAACACACAATGTTGAAGCTACACTAAACAAAAATTTGATAGATTTTTATCATTCATATCCACAAAGTGATTATAAAGTATATTTTGATACTAAAGTATCAAGTCTAACAAAAGATAAACTACTTGAAAGTTTGAGAAAAATTATTGATGGTAAAAAAGAAGTAGAAGCAGTAAACATACTTTTAAGATTTGTTCAAAACTCTTTTGAGTATAAAACAGATCAAAATCACTTCAAATATGAAAAAGTGTTGTTTCCTGAAGAGACCTTGTATTATAGATATAGCGATTGTGAAGATAGGACGATATTGTTTAGTTATTTAGTCAAAAATTTATTAAACATAGATGTAATAGGTTTAAAATACAAAGATCATATAGCTTCGGCAGTGGCTTTGAGTTCGCGAATAAAAGGTGATGGATATAAGGTAAATGGCAAGATATATTATGTAGCTGATCCTACATTTACAAATGCTAACATAGGTGAAACTATGACAAAGTATAAAAATAAAATACCACAAGCCATATATTAAGAGGCATTATCAAAACTCTTGCAAAAAAGGATTTTTTACAAATAAAAGATATATTTGTGGCAAATTATAAAGATGCCATAACAGAGCTTGATTATAAAAGTGGTTACGAGTTGCTCGTAGCGATAATTTTATCCGCACAATGCACCGATAAGCGTGTAAATATTATAACACAAAATTTTTTTTTAAAATATCCGGATATTAAATCATTGAGTGAAGCAAGGCTTGATGATATAAAACACTTCATAAAAAGTTGTAGTTTTTTTAACAACAAGGCAAAAAATCTTTTAAGTATGGCGACACAAGTCAAAGAAAAATACAACAACCAAATACCAAATACACAAAAAGAGCTTCAAACACTCAGCGGCGTAGGAGAAAAAACAGCATGCGTATATCTAATAGAGTTATATGGCGCTAATATAATGGCTGTAGATACTCATGTTTTTCGTGTGTCTCATAGATTGGGTTTAAGCAAAGATAAAACAGTAGAGCAAACAAAAATAAAATTAGAAAAAATTTTTAAGACAAACTTAAATATACTTCACCAAGCTTTTGTTTTGTTTGGGAGGTATATATGCAAGGCAAAAAAACCTGATTGTGATAAATGTTTGGTTGTAGAGTTTTGCCAAACTAAACAAGGTTTTAAGCCTGTATGAGTTATTTTGATAAAGAACTTGATGCTATAAAAAAGGCAAATATATATAGAAAAAGAGAACTATTTGACAGCGAGCTTATAGATTTTGCTTCAAATGACTATCTGGGATTGTCAACAAATAAAAAGATATTTAATAAAAGTTGTAGATATCTAACAAAACAGAGATATTTTTCACCAAAAGCTTCAACAATGGTCAATGGATATCATAAAATACATAAAAAATTGGAAAAGCTATTGTGCGATATGAATGGTTTTGAAGATGGTATTATAGTAGGAAGTGGTTTTTTGGCAAATATAGCTATGTTTGAATCTATGCCAAGAAACAACGATATGTTACTTTTAGATGAAAACTACCATGCAAGTGGATTGATGGCTTCTAAGTTGAGTAAAGGCAAGGTCGGAGTGTTTAAACACAACGATATTGAAGAATTAGAGAGTTTGTTGATACAATATCACAACAAATACAACAAAATAATAGTCGCCGCAGAAGGAGTGTATTCTATGAGTGGAGATATGGCAAACCCGAAAATTTATTCACTTTGCAATAAATATAAATGTATGCTGATAGTTGATGAAGCTCATAGTTCTGGAGTGATTGGCAAAAATTTAAATGGTTGGTTTGATTATAACAATTTTGAGATAAAAGAAAACCACATAAAGATGGCAACTTTTAGCAAAGCATATGGTAGCTATGGGGCATATATACTAAGCACAAAGCAAACTATAAGTTATCTTGAAAACAGAGCAAAACCTGTTATATACAGCACCGCTTTGTCTTTATTTGATACAGCATATGCTTATTTTGCTATAAGGTATATCAAAAAAAATAAGCAAAAAATAAATAAAAAAATAAATAAAATACAAAATATCGTCAAAGAGAAGTTAAATATAGATATGCCAGCACTAATACTACCTATAGAACAAAATACGAATAAATCAACAAAATATATACAACAAAAATTAAAAAAGCATAAATTTTTAGTAGGTGCCATACGCCAACCAACAGTCAAAAAACCAATCATAAGAATAATTCCAAAATTAAATATAAAATTAATGAGTTTTAAAGCAATTTTAGATATCATAAAGCACACAATAAAAACAAAGGAAAAAATTTGACAAAAAAGCTCAAAGATTTACTTATAAATAGCATAGACACAGTGCCTGATTTTCCAAAAAAAGGTATATTGTTTAGAGATATTACTACTTTATTAAGTAATCCTATCGCATTTTCGTTGTTGTTAGACCACTTAGAAAAAAGATATAAAGATATTGATATTGATTTTATCGTAGGATTAGATGCAAGAGGATTTATATTTGGTAGTGCATTAGCTGATAGATTGAAAAAAGGTTTTGTGCCAATACGAAAGAAGGGTAAATTGCCGGGCGATACAATTAGAGCAAAATATATGCTTGAGTATGGGCATGATGAAGTAGAACTTAGAACAAATTGCTTTGGAAATAAAAAAGCAAAAGTGCTTATAGTGGACGATCTATTAGCCACAGGTGGCACCGCAAAAGCTTCAAGCGAGCTTATAGATATGTTAGGTTCGGTTGTCGTAGAGTTTTGTTTTATTATTAGTTTAAAAGACTTAAAAGGTAAAGATAAATTAAAACAAATTGCTCCTATATATAGTGTGTTGGAATTTTGATGAATTTGATTGTGGCTGCAGTGTTTGGCTGTTTGTTTTTTTTTAGTTTAGTTTTGTTATTTGTTTTTTATAATAAAATTTTAGAGCAAAAAAAGATACTAAATAAATTTAAATCAAAATACAATGAAACAGCAAAACGATTATACAACGCAGATATTCAAAAAGCACAATTAGGCGAAAAATTATCTTTTTTGCTTGATATGCAAACAAAATATAATAATATAAACAAAGAGTTTGTCAGCTCAAAAGAAAAAAATCAGCATTTAGCTACAAAATTAGCAGAACAAAATATTTTTATGCAAGAGAAGTTAGAATATATAGCAAAAAGTGAGAAAAAATTAAAATTTCAGTTTGAACAATTGTCATCAGAAATTACAAAAAAAAATACAGCAACACTTGATGAATCAAACAAAAAGAGTATGCAAAATATAATAACTCCTATGCAAACAGAGTTAAAGGAGTTCAAAAAAAGAGTAGAATACATATACGATAAAGATAGCCAAGATAGAGCAAGATTGTCTTTTGAGCTACAAAGCTTAAAAGAGTTAAACTTGAAAATGTCAAAAGAAGCAAAAGATTTGACAAATGCTTTAAAATATGATAATAAAACACAAGGTAGTTGGGGTGAAGTAGTGCTTGATAAGGTTCTCGAAAGTTCTGGGCTTAGATTGAATCATGAATATAAAAAACAAGTAAGTTTAAAAGATAAAAATTCTAAAATATTTTTACCCGATGTTGTAGTGTATTTACCAGACAATAGGCATATAATAATAGATGCAAAAACATCATTGGTGGCTTATAATCAATACATAAATGAAAATGACAAAGAAAATAAAAAAAGGCACCTAAAAGAGCATATAAACTCAATAAAAGAACACATAAAAGGATTATCATCAAGAGAATATGAAAAACTTCAAGAAATAAATAGTTTGGATTTTGTATTTATGTTTTTGCCTATAGAAAGTGCATTGCTTTTGGCACTTGAAAACGATGTATCGCTTTTTGATGATGCATTTAAACAAAAAATTATATTAGTAAGTCCTTCAACCTTGCTCGTAGCACTTAGAGCTGTTGAAAATAGTTGGCGATATGAAAAACAGGTCAAAAATATCAATGAAGTTTATAGCAGAGCTGAAAAATTATACGATAAGTTTGTTGGATTTACAGATGATATGCTTAAAATTGGCAAAGGGCTTGATATAGCAAAAGAAAGTTACGATGAGACTTTGAAAAAATTGAGCAGTGGTGGTGGTAATCTTGTAAATCAAGTTATGATGCTGAAGAAAGTCTCTAATATCAAATCAAAAAGTGATATAAACAAAAATTTAATAGAGGAAAATAGTTGACACAAGAGCTATATAAAGAAGCTATACAAACTTTAAATAGATGGCAAGAGGCTTATTATAAGTTTGACAATCCAATAGCCACAGACGATGAGTGGGACAATGTCTATAGACAAGTTCAAAAATATGAAAAGCTTTATCCAAAACAAAAGCTAAAAAACTCACCTACAACAGAAGTAGGCTCAACGGTGTTGGAAAAATTTGAAAAATTTGAACATATGACACCTATGTGGTCTCTTGAAGATGTGTTCAACAAAAGCGAACTTGACAGCTGGATAAAAAGATGTGAAAAAACTATCAAACCAGATACACTAATATGCGAACCAAAATACGATGGAGTTAGCTTGAATATCATATATAAAAATGGCAAACTGTTCAAGGCTATCACAAGAGGCGATGGTAAAATTGGTGAAGATGTAACTTCAAATGCCATGATGATAAACTCTATACCAAAAAGCATAAACTATAATGATACAATAGAAATACGCGGCGAAGTTGTCATAAAGAAAAAACAGTTTGAAAGCATAAACAAAAAAAGAGCTTTAGAAAATAAACCTCTGTTTGCAAATCCAAGAAATATGACAGCAGGAAGTTTAAAACAATTAAATAGCGATATCACAAAAAACCGTAAGCTTGACTTTGTATTATGGGGAATAGGGCAGAATAGCTTGGAGTTTGATAGGGTTTCAAATATGTTAAATTTTATCTATTCTCTCGGGTTTGAAAAACCAGTTATGAGCAAAAAGTGTGAAAATATATCGCAAATTGAACAGTTTTATCAGCATATGATAAAAAATAGAGAAAATATTGATATAACTCTTGATGGTATGGTGATAAAATATGATAATATAAACTATCACAAAGCTTTGGGTTGGACTATCAAATATCCAAAGTGGTCATGTGCTTATAAATTTCCGGCAGTTGAGAAGACAACCAAACTATTGGGTATATCACTTCAAGTAGGTAGAACTGGAGTTATAACACCTGTGGCTGTATTAGAGCCTGTATTTATAGATGGCTCAACCGTTCAAAAAGCAACTTTGCATAACTTTGATGAGATAGATAGACTAAATTTAAAAATAAACGATGAAGTTGTAGTATTGAAAAGTGGAGATATAATACCAAAGATTACCAAAGTTTTAAAAGATAGACGAGACGGCAAACAAATATCTATAAACAGACCTATAAAATGCCCAGCATGCCAAGAGATGCTTCATAGTGAAGATATATTGATAAAGTGTCAAAACTTAGCTTGCCCTGATAAGATGGTCAATAGCATTGCATTTTTTGCTAGTAAGGGTTGTGCAAATATAGATGGGCTTGGCGAAAAAATAATAAAAACTTTATACAACAAAAAAATAATTACAAATATCCTTGACATATACAATATAAAAAAAGAAAATCTAATAACAATTGATAGTTTTAAAGATAAAAAAATAAACAATCTTCTAAAAGCTATAGAAAATAGCAAGGGTTTGAAACTATCAAAGTTTATAAATAGTCTCGGTATTTTACATATAGGTGAAGTGGCAAGTTTAGATATATCAAAAAAGTTTGGTTTTGATTTTGTATCGGCTACGAAAGAACAAATAGTCGCTATAGATGGCTTTGGAGATATAGTAGCAGATAGTTTTATAGAATTTTTACAAATAAACGACGAGTTTATCAAGCAACTTTTGGATACAATCAAGCCAGTAGAAGATAAGTTTGAAGATGTTTTAAACAATAGATTTAAAAATAAAACAGTTGTTATAACTGGAGCTATGCCAATAAACAGAAATGCTCTCAAGGATATATTTGAAAAACTTGGCTCGAAAGTAGGTTCTTCTGTTTCTATTAATACCGATTTTTTAATCGTAGGGGACAATAGTGGTAGCAAATATGAAAAAGCAAAAAAATTAGAAATAGAGATATTGAAATACGAAGATATAGGAGAGATAAAATGAACAACAACATAGATATAAATAGTTTATCGTTAGCAACGACACGGACAAGAGCTATCGCTTTCGTAGTAGATGATATACTTATAACACTGGTGGCTATAGCAGTATTGTGGGATAGCTTAGTTGGTGTAAATAGCGACAATATAACTTCGATTATAAATGATAACTTGCTTAAAATTGTGTTTTTGAAGTTTGTTTATCATACTTTGTTTGTGTGGTATTATGGTGCAACCATAGGAAAAATAGTGGTGAAGATACGAGTCGTAGATTTTGATACATATAAAAATATCAGTTTATTGAAAAGTGCTATTAGAGCAGTTGGACGAGTGATAAGTGAGTTCTATTTTTATATTGGATTTACTATAGCATTTTTTACAGCTTCAAGACAAACTTTTCATGACAAATTGTCAAAAACTTTGGTAATAAAAAATATAGAGTAAAATTTGAAAAAAATTGTCGTTGTATTTTTGTTTTTGTGTAGTATGCTTATCGCAGAAAATACCAATGATGTGCAACTTCTTTCAAAAAGTATTAAAACCACCAAAGATAAAATTAAAGGCTTTGGCAATGTCGTGATATTTTCTCCACAATATTATCTAACTGCCAAAGAAATTGTATATGACAAAACAAAAAAAACATTAGATCTAAAAAAAGATGTATCAATTTTGAGAGATAACAATTTTTTTAGTTTATCCAGTAATATATTTATAAATTTTGAAAAAGATACTGCAAATTTAGGCAATGTTACTATATTTGACAACAATACAGGAGTATGGATAAAATCACAAGATGCAAATAAAACCAAGCAAACATACCATCTAAAACAATCAAGACTCTCAAGTTGTGATTGTAAGTCGCCACTTTGGAGTATAAAATTTACTTCAGGTGATTATGATACGCAAGACAAGTGGGTCAATACATATAATACAAGATTGTATATAAAAAAGGTTCCGGTGTTGTATTTGCCTTGGTTTGGATTTTCTACAGATGATACCAGAAGAACAGGAGTTTTGCATCCGAGAATTGGCTTGTCAAACAAAGAGGGATTTTTATACTCACAGTCGCTGTTTGTAGCACCTTTCAAAAATTGGGATTTTGAATTGACACCGCAGTTTAGAACAAAAAGAGGAGAGGGTGGATATGTTCAATATCGTTGGGCTGATAGTCCATACTCTTTTTTGCAAATCAAAACGGGTGGGTTTAATGAAAAAAGAAAATATCAGTTAGACAATGATATCAAAAATCAAATACACAAAGGTTATAACATTGACTATATAAGAGATAATTTGTTTGCTTCAAAAGATAGTCAAGATGGCTTGACAATTTCAATAAACGATATGAACGATATAGGATATGAAAATTTTCAAGACTTGGACAATAATAGTGAAACACTAAATGGTTCAAAGCTAACATCTAAAATAAACTATTTTTACAACCAAAATAGACATTTTGCTATGGTTGAATTTAAATACTACAAAGACACAAGAAACAAAGATGAGTATGGTCTTGATATCAAACAAAAAGAGATACTCCAGCAGTTGCCTAAGCTTAAATACCACAATTATCTTACATCTTGGTTTGGCACAAATTTTACTACTTCTTTTGATATTGAGTCAAATAACTATACAAATGATGACGACACAAAACCAACAGCAAAAACGGTTGATACCAAGCTTGATTTTTCTTATTCGTTTCATATGTTTGATGAGTTCATCAATATATCACTGGGAAAAAATTTGCACTCTAAACTAATACAATATAATCAAGAACCACAAACCTACGAAGATGCAAAATATTTGCAAAGTCAAGATGTGCTATCTTTGTCTGCAAATTTATTGAAAAGTTTTGATACCTTACACCACACAATTGGCCTAAAAGTTGATTTTGTATCACCCAATGAGATAGATAAAGATGGAGATATTTATACAAATAGTGATGACAGTTTAATTTTGAAGCCTTTTGGATTTGAAAAAATAGAAAAAAATATAAATATACTTTTCAATCAGTCATTTTATGACAAAACTACTTTAAGGCATCTATTTAATCATAAGATAAGACAGCTTATCACTATAGATGAGCATACAAATGAACAAGACAAGAAAGCTCTTGAAAATGAAATTATATATTATACAAAAGGTGGGTATATGACAAATAAAATAAAATACAGCAACAACACAAATGAAATCATATCTAATATAAGTGAGCTAAAAGATACAAATGACTACTTTAATTTAAGCTTAAAACATAGCAAAACAAAAGAAAATGTGAAAAATGACCTCAAAAAAGATGAAACAATCATAATTGAAACTACTTTAAAATTCAATAAATATTATGGCATAGGTTACGAACAAAACTACAATATTCTTGATGATGTATCATCGCTCAAAGAGTATTTTGTAGATATACAAAAAAGATGTTGGGCTATAAAAGTGGGACTTAAAGACCAAATAGTATCAACACCAACTATTGAAAACGAAGCAACAAGAGAAAAGATACTATATTTTAATTTTTTACTCAAACCAATAGGCGGTATTGACAAGGAGTTTTTATATGAATAAAATAGCGGGTGTATTTGATAGTGGGGTTGGTGGCTTGACTGTTGTGCGAACTCTTTTGGAGCACAATATATTTGATAAAATCATCTATTTTGGTGATACAGCAAGAGTTCCATATGGAAATAAAGACAAAAATACTATCATAAGATATTCGCTCGAAGCAGTTGAGTTTTTTGAAAATTTTGATATAGATATCATAATAGTAGCCTGCAATACGGTTAGTGTATTTGCTTTAAAGCAGATGCAAAAAAGTTCAAAAGTGCCAGTCATTGGTGTAGTAGAAGCTGGAGTTGATATGGCATCTAAAAAAGTCATATCAAAAACTTCTAAGATATTAACAATAGGAACAAAAGGCACAATACAGAGCAAAATATACGACACTAAATTAAAATTATTGGGTTTTACAAATACCATAAGTATAGCTACGCCACTCTTTGTGCCTATAGTAGAGCAAGAACTTGAAAATACACCTATACTGCAAGAAACTATGAATTACTATTTTAATGGTCTTGAAAATATAGAATACGTCATATTAGGTTGCACGCATTTTCCTATAATATCAAAACAAATAGCTACATATTTTGATAGCGCTACAACTATACAAAGTGGTGAAGCTATTGTTGAGACGCTTAAAAAAAAGTTTAAATATAAAAAAGCAAAAAATTTATCAAAAATTGAATTTTATGCATCGGATGCACCAGCACAATTAAAAATTAGAGCAAAATCTTGGCTTTTAGAAAAATATTTTTAACGCAAGTTGATTCTACTCAATTGTATCTTATAGATTATATTAAAAAGTATGGATACAAAACGCCACTTATTGTTGTGACAGATAATCAAACACATGGCATAAGTAGCAAAAACAACTGCTGGGAAAGTGTAGTTGGAAACCTGTATTTTTCTTTTGTTTTGCCTATAGCTAAACTTACAAATGATTTGCCCTTGCAGTCAGCTTCAATATATTTTAGCTTTCTTTTGAAGCATATTTTGTCGTCAAGGGGTTCAAAATGTTATATAAAGTGGCCAAATGATTTTTATATCAAAAATAAAAAAATAGGTGGAACCATAACAAAAGTTTCATCAAATCTATTGTATTGTGGTATAGGTTTGAACATATATGAACCAAATAAGAATTTTGGTAAGTTAGATATCAATATAGATAAAAGACAATTAATAGATGATTTTACAAATTTGATAGAAAAATATCTATCTTTTGCAACTATCTTTAAGAAATTTATGTTAGAATATCATAACAATTGTTCAAGCCATAAAACAAGCATAAATGGCAAAATAATATCACTCAAACCAGAGATGTTGCAAAACGACGGTTCGCTTTTGATTGATGGAAAAAAGGAGTATAGCTTAAGATGACAGAGATATTAACGATAGCCAATCAAAAAGGTGGTGTAGGCAAAACTACTACGGCAGTAAATTTAGCTGGTGCGCTTGCTATGAAAAACAAAAAAGTTTTGCTCGTAGATGCTGACCCTCAAACAAATGCTACTACTTCATTGGGTTTTGCGAGAGATAAATATGAAAAAAATCTATATCAAGCAATGATAGGAAAACAAAATATTCAAGATACTATATTAAATACAGATATACAAAAATTGGATTTGATACCTTCAAGTATAGGGCTGGTAGGTTTTGAGAAAAATTATTATACAAATAAAAATAAGAATAAATTTGTATTAAAAAAACTAATAAGTGAAATAAAAGAAAATTATGATTATGTGATAATAGACTCTCCGCCAGCTTTGGGTCCTTTGACCATAAATACATTGACGGCTTCAACATCTGTGCTAATTCCTATACAATGTGAGTTTTTTGCACTTGAAGGGCTTGCTTTGCTTTTGAATACAATAAAACTTATAAAACAAACAACAAATCCAGAACTAAAAATAAAAGGATTTTTGCCTACAATGTATGCAAAAAACAATAACTTATCAAAACAAGTTTTAAACGATTTGATACAGCATTTTGATAGTAAGCTTTTCAAGATAAATAAAACTTCATATATCGTAGTTCCTAGGAATATAACTTTAGCAGAGTCGCCTAGTTTTGGTAAAACAGTGGAACAATACGACAAAAATTCTACCGGTTCAAAGGCATATAGAAATCTTGCTAATACTATCCTGAAAAGGAAAATATCGTGAAACGAGAAGCTTTGGGCAGAGGACTTGGAGAACTTCTCGATGAAGTAAGCATAGCATACGAAAATGAAAATAGTGAATATGTTGAAACAGTAGATGAAATAGATACAAAAAAAATTGATCCAAATCCAAATCAACCAAGATTGAATTTTGATAAAGCTTCTATCTATGAGCTTAGTTTATCTATAAAAGAGCACGGTCTTTTACAGCCAATTGTTGTAATAAGAGATGAAAATAGATATACTTTAGTTTCTGGAGAGAGACGACTTAGAGCTACAAAACAAATCAATCATAAAACTATAAAATCAATCATATTGAATATAGACAGAAATAAGATCAGCGAATTGGCATTGATAGAAAATATCCAAAGAGAGGATCTAAGTATTGTTGAGTTAGCACTCTCTTATGAAAAACTTATAAAACAACACAATATCACTCATGAGCAGTTATCACATAAGTTGTCAAAAAGTCGTTCAGCTATCACGAACACACTCAGAGTTCTCTTGTTGAGTGATTATGTCAAGCAAAAACTACAATCCAATCATATAAGTTTTGGTCATGCAAAAATGTTGGTAGTATTAGATGAAAGGCAACAACAAATAGCCACAGATAGCATGGTATCGCAAAAACTTAATATAGCCCAGTCACAAAAACTAATACAACAAATAAAAGAGAAAAAAGAGCCAACTGCGAACAAACAATCAAACAAGTGGGATTTTGATGAAAACAAACTAAAAAAAATTATATTTATACTAAAAAATAAAAATCTAAAAACTACTTTAAACAAAAAAGGTTTGCATATAAACATATCAAGCGACGAGGATATAGAAAAACTAAATATGTTGTTTGTATGATAGATAGTTCTGTATTTACGCATTTGCATCTTCATACAGAGTATTCTTTGCTTGATGGAGCAAATAAAATTGATAACTTGGTAAAAAAAATCAAACAACTGGGTATGAATAGTGTAGCTATAACAGACCACGGTAATATGTTTGGTGCTATTGAGTTCTATACCAAGATGAGAGATGTCGGCATAAAACCGATAATTGGTATAGAAACATATATACACAACAGCGATAAATTAGATGATAAAACAACAAAAAAAAGATTTCATCTTTGTTTATTTGCAAAAAACGAGATTGGATATAAGAATCTTATGTATCTAAGTAGCAAGGCATACACAGAAGGATTTTATTATAACGCAAGAATAAACAAAAAGCTACTTGAAAATCATAGTGAAGGTTTAATAGCTACAAGTGCATGCTTACAAGGCGAAGTTAGTTGGCACCTAAATACAAAAAATGAAAAAAATATCAAAAATGGTGCCAAAGGTTATGATGAGGCAGTTAAAGTAGCCTTACAATACAAAGATATTTTTAAAGATGACTTTTATCTTGAGATTATGCGACATGGTATCAATGATCAACACTTCATAGATGAGCAAATCATAAAAATATCCAAACAAACAAATATACCTCTTGTCGCTACAAATGATACTCACTACACAGAAAAAAAAGATGCTACATCCCACGAAGCGTTTATGTGTATTGCTATGAATAAACTCTTTGATGACCCAAAAAGAATGAAACATAGTGTGCATGAATTTTATGTAAAATCACCAAAACAGATAGAAAAACTGTATGCGGATATACCGCAAGCTATTGAAAATACACAAAAGATAGTAAACAAATGTAACTTAGAGATAAAACTGGGTAATCCAACGCCGCCAAATTTTAAATTTGCCATACAAAAAGCAGATGAATACAGCATAATCTTACCTGAACCAAATATCACATACTCTTTGGAAAATGACAAAAAATTATTTGAGCAAATGTGTAAAATTGGTTTAGAAAAAATATTAACCAATATAGATACTAATCATCACAAGATATATCAAGAAAGAATAAATGAAGAAGTAAACATAATAAACAATATGAAATTTGCTGGATATATGCTTATTGTTTGGGATTTTGTTTATTATGCAAAAAATACAAAGCCACCTATACCAGTAGGACCCGGACGAGGCTCGGCTGCTGGAAGTTTAGTGGCATATTGTTTGGGTATCACAAATATAGACCCAATAGAGCATGGATTGATATTTGAGAGATTTTTAAACCCAGACAGGGTATCTATGCCAGATATAGATATGGATTTTTGTCAGCATAGACGACAGGAGGTTATAGACTATGTTGTAGATATATATGGCAGGCAAAATGTCGCACAAATAATAACTTTTGGCAAACTTTTGGCAAAAGGCGTGATACGAGATGTAGCAAGAGTGCTTGATTTGCCATTATCTGAAGCAGACAAGATGGCAAAAATGATACCAGACAAGATAGGCATAAGTTTGGAGCAAGCACAACAAGAGGAACCAAAAATAAACGAATACTGCAAAGACAACGCACTCGCACAAAAAGTATGGAAACATGCTCTGGCATTGGAGGGTTTAAATAGAAATGCTGGCACTCATGCGGCTGGCGTAGTGATATCAAATGAACCCTTGTATCAAAAAACACCTCTTTTCCGTCCTACTGGCGATGACAATGTGATAGCTACACAATACAATGGCAAATACATAGAAGATGTTGATCTTATCAAGTTTGATTTTTTGGGGCTTAAAACACTGACGGTGATTGATGATACTTTAAATCTAATCAAACAAAGATACGGTAAGAATATAAATTTTGATCAAGAAAATATAAATGATGAAAATGTATACAAACTTATATCAAGAGGTGAAACAATTGGATTGTTTCAAATAGAGGCAAATGGCGTAAAAGAATTATGCAAAAGACTAAAACCAGATAGCTTTAAAGAGGTTGTAGCGGTTCTTGCTTTGTATAGGCCAGGTCCTCTTGAAGCTGGTATGGTAAATGATTTTGTAGAACGAAAACATAAAAGACAAAAGGTTAGCTACTTTTATGATGAGTTCAATAAACCACTCGAGCCAATACTAAAAGAGACTTATGGATTGATTGTATATCAAGAACAAGTCATGCAAATAGTTCAAACAATTGGCGGTTTTAGTTTAAGCGGTGCTGACCTTGTCCGACGCGCAATGGGAAAAAAAATCCCAAAAGAGTTAAGCAAACTTAAAAGTCAATTCGCAAATGGCGGCGTAAAAAAGGGTTACAATAAACAACATTGTGAAGATCTTTTTGAATTGATTTTGAAGTTTGCTGGGTATGGGTTCAATAAATCTCATTCGGCTGCATATGCTATGGTAACATTTTATACAGCTTTTTTGAAGTGTTATTATCCTACGGAGTTTATGGCTTCACTTTTGACCTCTGAAAGTCAAAAAACGGAAAAAGTAGTCAAGTATGTAGATGAACTAAAAAGAATGGGATATGAACTTGTGTCTCCACATATAAATAAATCGCAAATGATTTTTAGCGCTGATATTTTAAATGAAAAAGAGGTTGTGGTATTTGGTTTGGGTGCCTTGAAAGGTATAGGAAGCAAAGTAGTTAAGTCTATATTGAGCTCAAGGCTTGATGGTGAATTTAAAGATATGGCTGATTTTATATCTAAAATAGATGCTTCAAAAGTAAACAAAAGAGTGATAGAGGCACTTATAAAATCAGGTTCATTTGATAGTTTTGGTCATACAAGGGCAGCTTTGTTAGACCAAATAGAATACATAATAGCACAAGCAGCAAATGCTTCAAAAGCAAAAGAGTTAAGCAAGGGCTCGCTTTTTGGCGATGATAAAGAACTACAAAGAATTGATTTGAACTTAAATGAACTAAATGAGTATGATGATAAACATATGCTTGAACTTGAAAGAGAATCATTGGGTTTTTATGTATCGGGACATCCGCTTGATAAATACAGGAGCATATTTGATAGTGTAGGGCATATTAAAAGTAGCGAATTTAGCGAGCTAAAAGATGGTCAAGCAGTGTCAATAATAGGTAAAATCGAAAAAATAGAAAGTAAAATCAGCAAAAAAGGTAATCCGTATTTTATAATAAACTGTATCGATTTACACGGAAGTTATAACTTTATGATGTTTGAAAAAGATAAGATAAAACTTGAAAATAAGTTTGATTTATCAAAACCAATTGTGTTTGATATGATTGTAAAGGTTGATAATTTTGGAGTGAAATTTACTACAAAAGGTTTCAAAGTGTTGAAAAAGGAAAGATCAAAACAAACAAAAGAGTCTGTAAGCATAAGAGTGAGAGATAGTTCAAATATTGGTATAATCAAAAATATATTTGATATAGTATCAAATAATCAAGGCGATATTGAACTTAAACTTATAATATACAACAATAAAGAAGAAATTGTATTAAGTTATGGTGATATTGTAAGCAACAAAATAAAAAAAGAACTTGAAAAAATAGATAACATTGATATAATATAAGCAAAACTTTGCTTTTTATTTGAATTAGTTTAAGAATTTGTTGGTATAATTCAAAGAAAAAAGGAAAAAATAATGAAAAAATTTATTAAAATTTTATTGGTTGGCGCAATATTTTTTATGTTTACAACAACGGCAGCTTTTGCGAAAATAAATCCCAAAATATATAATAAATGTAAAATCTACAAAAAGCTGAGAAAAACAAAAACATATAACAGATGTGTGAAACATTATACAAAAGTATATAAAAAAAGAAAAAATAGAAAAAAAGTATACAAAAGAACAAAGAAAAAAGTATTAACTTCGCCTAAAAAATACGGGTTTTATGCTGGTGGAAATTTTGCTATAGTGAAGCAAGGTGATTTGACAAGAGAAGATGAAATAAATGAACATGAACCTTTGCCATTTAAAATTTATGCTGGAATTTCTGCTTTGGGTGGCTATAAGTTTAACAACAACCGTGTAGAGTTAGAGTATTTCACACATAAAAATAAAGCCGATATTGATAATAGTGGAACTTTGTATTTTGATTCACTACTTGTAAGCTTTTATCATAGAGCAAATAAAAGTAAGCTTTCGCCAATACTTGGGCTGGGTGTTGGTGGTTCAAGAGTTAAAAATGGTTTTTCAGATTATAGCACAACTGCTTATCATATTAGCGCTGGAATTGACGGACAAATAGACCCTAAACTTTCATGGAATGCCATGGTAAGAGTTATGAAATACAACGATTTTGATGTCAACGATGATAATACTGTAGATGTTACTTGGAGTTTCGATCCAACTATAGCAGTAGTAGCTGGAGTGAAATACTTTTTTTAGTTTATCATGATAAAGTTAGTTATATTTGCTGTTGTTTTGTTTTTGATATATATTGTTTTTTTCAAAAAATCAAGACAGAACAATATAACAAAAAAAAATCAAGACAACCAAATAGAGACTATGAGTGCATGTGATAAGTGTGGAACTTTGATATCAAAAAATGAAGCTATATTGAGTAATGCAAGATACTATTGCAGCAAAGAGTGTTTGAAGTGATTGTTTTAGGTGACGAGAAAATAGACACTAAATCAATAGTGTATTCTAGTAACTTTCAAGATGTAAAAAATAGCTCGCCAAATGATATAATAAAACTAAACTACGATGTAGGCTACCTTAAACAACTTGTATCTAACGATATAGAGTGTATAGTTCAGGTTGAAAATATACAAGATCTAATATATGCAAATATATTGAAAGCTACTTATATATTGGTTCATAAAAATATAGCTAAACAAGCACAAAATATAGCGGATGATTATATGTTTGATAGCAAGATATTAGTGGCTATCTCATCAAAAGAGGAGATAGAAAAGATAGCATATGATGCGATAGATGGTGTCTTGTTTATAAAAGATATCGCAACAAGTCTAGTATAGGACAAAAGGAGAATATATGAAAATGATAAAAATTTTGACACTATTTATAGTGTTTAATTTGGGTTTAGGTGCTATTGCTATAGCGGATGATAAGTTTGTCAAAACATATCAAGACAAAAGAGAAGGTGTTGAAAATATATTTAATAAATGTAACGAAAAAGCAAAAACTTCAAAAGATAGGAGTAGTTGTAGAAAAAACAAGCAAACAGATATTAAAAAACTAAGAAAAGAGATAGGAGAAGCAAACAAACAAAAAAGAAAGCAAGCAGGCATAGACGACAAAAAATGTAGAAAAAATGCAAAAAAAGACAAAAATGCAAAAAACAAATGCAAAAAAGACAAAAATTTGGCCTATAAGCAAGTAGGTATTGATAGCAAGGCAATATGGTCAAAGAAATTTCAAAGCAAACCTATCAAAAAAACCTCAAAAAAAGCAGAAACAAAACAAAACAAACAGGATAAAAATAGCAAAAAGAAAACAATAAAAAAAGATAAAAATCTAGTAAAGCAACCAAAGGCAACAAAGGCAAATGCTAACAATCAAAAGAAGAAACAACCAAAACAAAAAGAAAAAAAACAACCAGTAAAAATATCAAAAAATTATTATATATCTACAAGTGGCAAGCCTACAAACGACGGCACAACCACAAGCACACCTTGGAATTTGGAACAATATAATGAAGCCAAAATCAACAAACAAAATGGCATAACATTTCATTTTAAGTCAGGTGATACATTTAGAGGCAGTATCAAAACAAAAAAAGGCGATAGCCATACATACAAGAGTTATGGCAAAGGTGCAAAGCCTTTATTTTTGGGTAGTATTAAGATAAATAATTGGAAAAAAACAACAAACGGCAAGTTCAAAAAACGCTCTAAAATATATGAAGCACAAATCAACACAGATAGCCTTGCAAAAACAGGGACAAAAAGAAAACAAAAAATCCATCCTATCAAATATCTTTTTCTAAATGGTAAAATGATGACAAAAGCAAGATATCCGAATGTAAGTTCACCAAAAAGCTACAAATGGCTAAAAATTGATAAAAAAGTCTCTAGTAAGGCATTTTATGATAAAGAGCTACATAACTATAAAAAACCCTCAAATTACTGGGTGGGGGCTACTTTTCGTGGTAGGACATATAGCTGGCAATACTCAGCAAGACCTATAAAGGCATATAGTGCTGGAAAACTGACACTAAGTGAAGGAGTTCCATTTTTTCCATATAAAGATTGGGGTTATTATATAGACAATAAACTCGAAGAGTTGGATTACCCAGGTGAGTGGTTTTTTGACAAAAAAACAAATAAAATATATTTTTATCCACCATCTGGAGTAAATCCTACCAAAACTTCAATAGAGGGTGTCACATACCCAGTTGGTATCAGTGTGCTATTTAACAAGAAAACTAAAATAGAAGGTTTAGCATTTAAAAATTACGGTGGTTCTTGTATCTTTCCAAATCAAGCACCATATACAACTATATCATCAAACAGTGTTCAAAATTGTACAAGTGGCATAACAGCCTTTAAAGCTGACAATAATATTATAACCAATAATAGTATCAAGAATTCATATTTAAATGGTATATTGATAAGCGGAAAAGGTGCAAGCATATCGGGCAACTCCATTGTAGATACTGGTGTATATCGTGTATACGGAAATGATAACGAAGTATATGTCAATGGCATAGGCATCAAAACTCTAAAAGCAAAATCTCTAAAGATAAAAAACAACTATATATCAAATACAGGTTACGCAGGAATAGAGCTTATGGGAAATGATGTTGAGATAAAAAATAACTATATTCATAAAACCATGCAAAACTTAAATGATGGTGGAGCTATAAGTATAAGAGCTTCAAATGTAAGCATAGTTGATAATATCATACACGATATATATGGAAATATATCAGATGGTGGAGATGGCATCATAGGCATAACTCCGCCTCCATCGAAATACGACAAACACCCAAG